>NZ_MWJN01000039.1:0-72324 GCF_002027145.1 Microbispora sp. GKU 823
GGCATCATGGAAGGGCTGCGCCGCCAATCCGACCGTGTCAGGTTCGTGCTGGTGCACCACGAGGAGGCGGCCGCGTTGAGGCCGCGCACCTGGGTTTACGTCCTTCTCTCAGGGCAGGCGTAGGGCAGAGACCCACGAGAGAGGAGAAGGCATGAGCTCGATCGAACAGTCCATCGATGTGAATGTCCCGATCCGCACCGCGTACAACCAGTGGACGCAGTTCGAGAGCTTCCCGGAGTTCATGGAAGGCGTGGAGTCGGTCAAGCAGATCGGCGACACGCGCACCGACTGGGTCGTCGAGATCGCGGGCGTCCGCCGCGAGTTCGAGGCGGAGATCACCGAGCAGCACCCGGACGAGAGGGTGGCCTGGCGCTCGGTGGACACGCCGCGGCAGGCCGGCGTCGTCACCTTCCACCGGATCGACGACAACACGACCCGCGTCACGCTGCAGATGGAGTACGACCCCGAGGGCTTCCTGGAGAAGGCGGCGGACGCCCTGCAGATCGTCCGCATGCGCGTCAAGGGCGACCTGGAGCGTTTCAAGACGTTCATCGAGTCGCGCGGCAGCGAGACCGGCGGCTGGCGCGGCGAGGTCCCGGGCCCGCACCAGCAGGGCGGCACGGGCCTCGGCGGCTCCGGCACGGGCTACGACATCGGCGAGCCGATGCCGCCCCGGACCGTGAACCCCGAGTATCCGCGCGAGACGCCGCTGCCCCCGCCCGGCACCGGCCCGATCCCGCCCGCTCCCGGCACGGGTCCCGTCCCCGGCACCGGCCCGGTGCCGCCGCGTGACACGCCCGGCCCGGTGATCTGATCCACGCGAATAGGCCCGTCTCCCACGACCCGGGAGGCGGGCCTATTCGTTATTCGCGAGAGATCGGAAATTTATTTCGTCCTGATATGATGTGAAATCCGTCTTATAGCCTCACGGGCGTATCCGATGAATACAGCGAAAGGGATGTCGCCCGTGTGTTACGAGCCCGATGCCGTGCCGCCCGTCTACGGTTCTCCGGTCACGACCGTCACGTCCGAGCGTCTCGTGCTGACCTCGGCCGACGGGGCGAGGTTCGCTGCTCACCTGTCCCGCCCCGGGCGCCCGTCCGGTCCCGCGGTGCTCGTCCTGCCGGACAACCGGGGACTGTCGGGATTCTACGAGCGCCTCACAGAACGGCTCGCCGAGCAGGGGCACACCGCGCTCGCCATCGACTACTTCGGGCGTACGGCCGGGACCGATCCGCGCTCCGGCAGCGACTTCCCGTTCATGGAGCACCTGGGCAAGGCGCACAAGGACACGCTGTTCGCCGACATCGCCGCAGGCGCCGCGCACCTACGGGCCGAGGCGAACGAGCAGGTCGTCTCGCTCGGCTTCTGCTTCGGCGGCAGGCTCGCGTTCATGACGGCCCTGCCCGCCTTCGGGCTCGCCGGGGCCATCGGCCTGTACGGATATCCGGACGTGCTGTTCGGCAACCCCGGCCCCACCCAGATGGCGGGCGAGCTGCGCGGGCCGATCCTGGGGTTGTTCGGCGGCGCGGACGAGGGCATCTCCTCCGAGGTGGTGCACGCGTTCGGCGAGGCGCTGGAAGGCGCGGGCGTGGCCCACGAGTTCGTCACCTATCCGGGAGCGCCGCACAGCTTCTTCGAGCTCGGCCGCCCGGAGCTGGCGGAGGCCTGCGCCGACGCCTGGTCACGCATCCTCGGCTTCCTGAAGCGGACAGCCCGAGGCGACCTGACCTCGCCTCGGGCTGCCACGATGCAAGACTAAGCCTTCCGCCTCCCGCCGCGCGCACCGGCACCCCCGAAAGTGCCGAAATGGTGATGCGGCGGGCCGGGCGGACCCGTTACCGTGCCCGCATGACATTGATCGTCTCTCCGCCGCCCGCCCGCTAGCGGGCGGCGCCATCCGGTGAGCCGGGCCTGGGCGGCCCGGCCGGTGGTCCCTGCCCGCCTGCGGGAATCGGGCCCACCTCACTGGAGAGACGTCGATGAACCACGCTCCAGCCCTGTCCGTACGGCAGGGCCTCGTCTACGTGTCCGCCGCCGCGATCGCCTGGGGAACCGGGGGAGCGGCGGGGGCTGTCCTGCACGGCGCGGGACAACTGAGTCCCGTCGCCGTGTCGTTCTGGCGCTTCGCCTGCGGCGCGGCGCTCCTGCTCGCCGTCGCCCGCAGCCGCCCCTCCTGGCGGGCGGTGCTGCTCGTCGGCCCGGCGATGGCGGTATGCCAGGTGGCCTACTTCGCGGCGATCGCCGAGGCCGGTGTCGCGGTCGCCACGATGATCACGATGGGCGCCACCCCGCTTCTGGTGGCGGCCGGTGGCCGCGTCTTCCTGGGCGAGCCGCTGGGCCGCACTGGCCTCGCCTGCGGCGCGCTCGCCGTCGCCGGGCTGGCCATGCTCACGGGAGGCGCGCGGACGGTCACCCCGGCGGGCGCCGGCTACGCGTTGCTGTCGGCGGCGGCCTACTCCCTCGTCACGCTCACGACCCGCCGGATGCCCGCCGACGGCGTGGCCGTATGGGGGTTCGCCGGAGGCGCGGCCTGCCTGCTCCCGCTCGCCGCTGCCGGAGGGCTGATGCCCGCCGGGCACACCGTGACCAACGTGCTGCTGCTCGGCTACCTGGCGGCGGTGCCGACGGCGCTCGCGTACGGGTTGTTCTTCGCGGGGTTGCGCGTCGTCGGCGGCACCACGGCGGCGGTCCTCTCCCTGCTCGAACCTCTCGTCGCCGCCGTCATCGGCGTCGTGCTGCTGGGGGAGCGCATGTCGGCCGTACAGGTGGGCGGGGCGATCGTGCTCCTGTGCGCCCTCACCTGGCTCGCCCGGGGGGAACTTCGCGGCGCCCCGTGTTGACTCACCCCGGGCTAACGCAGAAGCCCGAGGACCTGTTAGCGATACCATGAGCTGGGGGCCTTGCGCGTACGTGGTCACCAGGCGGAACGTTCCTCAGCGGGCTCGTGACGCAACAGTGATCATCACGGTATTGACACGGCTCGCTGTTATCGCAAACAGTCAGGAAACCTGATCCGGAATGAGCGGGGCGCGGCGGATGACGAAGGTCCGGCCTGGAGAGAGCCCGACCGAACGCCCGAAGGCGGCGGTCATGGAGGACGTCGCGGAGCTGGCAGGAGTGTCGGCGATGACGGTGTCGAGAGTGCTGAACGCCCCGGAGAAGGTGCGCCCGGAGACCCGGGCGCGCGTTCTCGCGGCGGTCCGCGAGCTCGACTACCGGCCCAATTCCGCGGCGCGGGTCCTGGTGACCGGCCGCTCGGGCGTGCTGGGGGTCGTCTGCTTCGACACCACCCTGTACGGCCCGGCCTCCACGTTGTTCGGCATCGAGCAGGCCGCCAGGGACAGCGACTACCTGGTCAGCATCGCCAGCCTGCCCGCGCTCAACCGCAGCTGGATCACCAGGGGAATCGACCGCCTGCGGTCCCAGTCCGTGGACGGCGTCATCGTCGTCGCGCCGCACGAGTCGGCCGCCGAGGGGCTCCGGCACCTTCCCCCCGGACTCCCGGTGGTCGACGTCGGCGGAGGCACGGACCTGCCGGTGCCGGTGGCGGCGGTGGACCAGTACGCCGGCGCCGCCCGGGCCACCCGCCACCTGCTCAGTCTCGGTCACCGCACCGTCTGGCACCTGTCGGGCCCGCCCAACTGGATCGACGCGAGCGGCCGGGTGGCCGGCTGGCGGTCGGCGCTGGAGGCGGAGGGCAGGGAGGTGCCCGAGCCGCTGGTCGGCGACTGGACCGCCCACTCCGGCTACGAGATCGGCAAGCGGCTCGCCCGTGAGCCCGACGTGACGGCGATCTTCGTGGCCAACGACCACATGGCGATGGGCGTGCTGCGGGCCCTGCGCGAGACGGGCCGGCGGGTCCCCGAGGACGTGAGCGTCGTCGGGTTCGACGACGTCCCCGAGGCGGCCTACTTCTGGCCGCCGCTGACCACCGTCCGGCAGAACTTCGGCGAGGTCGGCCGGCAGGCGTTCCAGCTCCTGCTGGACCGTATCGCCGGGGTGGAAGGCGAGGCCAGGCGCATGGTGGAGCCCGAACTCGTGGTGAGGGAGAGCACCGGCGTCAGCCCCTGAAAAAGGGGACACATGTGAGGGCGGCGGCAGGCGTGTCCACGCCTGCCGCCGCTCGGGGGGAGCCGCCCGGGGCGCCGGTGCCTGGTGAGATGGCGCACCCCGGGCGGCCGCTTGTTACGGCTTCACCTCCAGCGTCACCGTGGTGGCCGACGGCCGGAAGCGGGCGTCGCCGGAGTAGGAGACGGTGAGCTCGTGCGTGCCGGCCGGCAGGTCGAGGCCGAGTTCGGTCTTGCCCTGGCCGCCGGGGTTGAGCGTCCCCTCGCCGAGGATCGTGGCACCCTCGGACACGGTCATCTGACCGGTCGCGCCCTCCGGGTCCACGCTGTAGTGGACCTGGACCTTCTTGCCCTGCTTCACCTGCTTGGGCGACGCGTGGGCGGTGACGGTCGTGTCGGTCCTGGTGTCCTTGCCGAGGCGGATGAACGTCACCGAGTGGGCCGGGAAGTCGTAGGTGAAGGCGGAGGAGAATCCGCTCACCTCCCGCTCGACCGGGGAGATCTTCGTGGGCTCGGCGAGCGAGTTGACGGCGGCGGGGTCGCCGGTCAGCGAGGTGACGACGGCCTTCGGGGCGATCTTGGCGCCGCCGAGGTCGACCGTGCTGCGCACGGCGGTGTCCTGGACGTTGACGGCCTTGATCACCACGTCGCCGGTGCCGCTGTCCTTCGAGACCACCTGGTAGAGCGGCTCGACGGCGGCGTTGTCGGTGAAGTCGTTGATCTTCTGGCCGTCCAGCCAGGTGGTGATGTGCCGTCCGGAGACCTGGATCTTGATCTTGTAGTCGCGACCGGTCTGGACCGTGGTGCTCGACGTCGCGATCGACGACTTGGAGCCGTTCGTCGCCTTCTCGACGGCCGACTGGGTGTTGTTCCAGCCGCCGATGTTCCACCAGTAGAAGTTGCCGGTGTCCTTCGCACCGAACATCACCAGGAAGCCCTCGGCGCCGCCGGTCTTGCGAGCGGTGACCTCCAGCGTGTAGTTGGACCAGTCGGTCGAGCCGGCCGTGGACCGGGCGTCGGTCACGTTGGCCGTCTGGACGTACGCGCCGTCCTGCACCGCCCACGTCCCCTGGCCGGGGGTCCACTTGCCCGTGCCGTTCGAGAAGTCGTCGCTGAACAGGACCGTGCCGTCGGCCCCGGTCACCTTGACGTCGTCGTAGCGGACCTGCGTGCTCCAGGAGCCGAGTCCGATGGCGCCCTTGATGTCGTCCACGGGCAGCGGGCTCGCCTTGTAGGTGCTCGGCAGCACGGTGTCGCCCACGTTGCGGGAGAACAGGCGCTGCACGTAGTAGCTGGGCGAGCCGTAGACCTGGTCGTTGTCGAACCAGATGAGGTCCGGCGTCCAGTTGACGTAGTCGACGTTGGACAGCAGCGGCGCGTACGACGCCAGGTCGACGACGTCGGAGTTGCGCTCGATGCCGGTCAGGTACGACGCCTCGGTCAGCGCGTTCCAGTACGTGTTGCCCTTCGAGGCGTACTCGCCGACGAACACGTGCGGGCCGCTCCGGTCGTAGGTGTCGTAACGGTGGTTGTTGGCCAGGAACCAGCTCGGGTCGTTGTAGTAGTGCTCGTCGACCAGGTCGGCCTTCTGGTCACGGGCGAACTGCCACATCCGGTCGAACCAGGAGCCCTGGGACGTCTGGCCGGCGTTCGAGAGGATCTTGATGTTCGGGTACTTGGCCCGGATCGCGTTCGCGAACTTGGGGAAGTTCGTGAAGAACTCGGTGTAGATCTCCTCGTTGCCGAGGCCGATGTACTTGAGGTCGAACGGCTTGGGGTGGCCCATGGCGGCCCGCTTGGAACCCCAGGTGGAGTCGGCCGGGCCGTTGGCGAACTCGATCAGGTCGAGCGTGTCCTGGACCCACCGCTGGAGCTTGGCCTCGTCGGTGAGCGGCCGGTTCTCGTTGCAGCCGTTGACGCCCACCGACAGCACCGGCAGCGGCTCGGCGCCCAGGTCCTCGGCGAACTGGAAGTACTCGTAGTAGCCGATGCCGTACGTCTGGTTGTAGCCCCAGAAGTTGAAGTTCGTCGGCCGCTCCTCGACCGGGCCGAGCGTCTCCTTCCACTGGTAGATGCGGCGCCGGTCCTGGTTGAGCGAGTACGGGTCGTAGGTGCCGACGTTGGTCACGCAACCGCCGGGGAAGCGCAGGAACCGCGGCTTGAGCGCGGCGATCGTCTCGGCGATGTCCTTGCGCATGCCGTTCTGGCGGCCCTTGAAGGTGTCCTCGGGGAACAGCGAGATCATGTCGAGGTCGACCCGGCCGGTGCCGCCGGCCAGCACGACCAGGCGCGCGGCGTCCGTGGTCTCGTTCGCGGTGATCGTCGCGGTGTACTTCTTCCAGTCGGCCGACTGGACGTCGATCGTGGCGGTGCCGTACACCTTGGAGCCGTCCGTGCTCTCGACGGACGCGGTGATCGGGCCGCCGCCGGTGCGCCGGGCGAACAGCGACAGGTCGTAGGTCTTGCCGGCCTGGACCGCGATGCCCTTGTTGAAGCCGGCGTTGCTCACGCCGTAGCCGGCGCCCGGGTTCGTGATGTCCAGCCGCAGGAAGTTGCGGTTGTTGCTGTTCAGCGGCTGGTCGCCGGACACCGCGGCCGTGCCGGTCGCGCCGCCGCGCCCGACCTTGGTCCACGCGGTCAGGCCGTTGTAGTTCCGGTTGTCGACCGAGTTGAACTCGAAGGACCGGTTCTGCACGAGCTCGGCGTACAGGCCGCCGTCGGCCGCGTGGTTGATGTCCTCGTAGAAGATGCCGTACAGGTTGGGGCTGACCTTGGTGCCGGCGGCGGTGGTGTCCACCTTGAGCTCGCCGACGTCCTTGGCGTAGCCCTCGACTTGGAACTTCGTCCCCTGCGTCGTCGTGCTCTGGCCTGTGGCGACGAGTCTGCCGTCGCTGACCGCGATCCGCCTGTCCCCGGCCGACAGGTACACCTTGCCGCCGCCGGCGTCACGGAGCTGGAACGCTCCAGCCGTGGAGCCGAGGCGCACCGTGGAGTCGTCGGCGACCTGCAGGTAGCCCTTGCCGCTCAGGTCCTTGAGCGCCACCGTGCCGTCGCCCTTGTCCTCGGCGGTGACCGCGAGGCTCGTCATGGCCTGGGCGTCGGAGGCGACGACCTGCCCGTCCTTGTCGGCCGACAGGTACGGCGCGGAGCCGGCCGCGCGCAGCGTGAACGCGCCGGACGGGACGATCGCCTTGCCCTCGGCCGCCTTGACCGCGAAGTAGTCGAAGTCGGCCGCGATCGGCGTGCCGTTCTGCGCGGACAGCGCGAACAGGCCGACCTGCTTGACGTCCAGCGCGGCGGTGACCTTGGACGCCTGCACCCAGGCCGAGCCGTCCCAGTACGACGAGGTGAACTGGTTGCCCGACCTCGCCAGCTTGAGGATCTCCCCCGTGGATCCGGAGCGGCTCGCGAAGGCCGCGGTGAAGGCCGCCTTCACTTCGGTGTCGGTCTCGATGACGTTGCCCCCGGACGAGCCGACGTGCGCGAGACCGGCGCGGACGTAGTTGTCCCAGTCCTGCCAGGCGAAGATGCCGGCGCTCTGGTAGTCCAGCGCGACCGGGGCGCTGAATTTCGTGACGACCTCGAAGTCCCCGGCGGGGACGTCCATGAGGAAGATGTTCTTGGCCGAGTTGTCGGTCTGATAGGTGTCGCCCTTCAGCGAGTGGATCCGCAGGCTGCCGGGCCGCTCGCTCAGGGACCACTGGGTGTTGTCGGGGTTGAGAACCTGCCAGTCGGGACCGAGCGCGGCGGCGTCGAACTGGTCGACGGCCGCGCCGGCGGGGATCGGGTCGGTGGTTTCGGCCTGAGCCGGCGCGGTGGAGAACGCGCCGCTCACCACACCGCTCGCCAGGGCCGCCGACAAGGCCAGTGACCAGGCCTTTCTGCTCATTCGGGGGGCTCCTCCGGTTTCTGTTAGCGTTAACATCACGAGGTGGTCGCGAAGTGAGCGCTAACAAGCTGGATTCGGCCACCAGTTAAGGGCCATGCGGCATGTCCGTCAATAGGACGTTAACGCGATGTTTCGGTGTGACCGGACCGTAATCGGCCACCACCTTGACGGCGGGTCGTGTTAACGCTCACAGTCTTCCCAAGCAGTTGAGAGGAGCGCCAGTGGGACCCAACGTCGACCGCCGCCCGCCCGTCATGGCCGACGTGGCCAGGCTGGCCGGAGTGTCGCACCAGACGGTCTCGCGGGTGCTCAACGACCATCCGAACGTCCGCGCCGAGACCCGCACCCGGGTCATGCGGGCCATCGACCAGCTCGGTTACCGCCGCAACCTCGTCGCCCGGGCCCTGGTCACCAAGCACTCGCGCACGCTGGGCGTGGTCAGCTTCGACACGACGCTGTACGGCCCGGCGAGCACGGTATACGGAATCGAGCAGGCCGCGAGGGACGCGGGCTACTTCGTGAGCATCGTGAGCCTGCGGACCATCGACAGGGCCGGCGTGAACGACGCGATCGGCTACCTCGCCGAGCAGGGCGTGGACGGCATCGTCGTCGTCGCCCCGCAGCGGTCGGCGGCCCGGGCGCTCGACGACCTGCCGGCGGGCATGCCCGCCGTGGCCGTCGAGGGCTGGCATCAGGGCGAGGTCTCCGTGGTGAGCGTCGACCAGGTCGAGGGCGCCAGGCTGGCGACCTCGCACCTGCTCGACCTCGGGCACGAGACCGTCTGGCATGTCAGCGGCCCGGCGGACTGGCTGGAGGCCGAGGGCCGGATCGAGGGCTGGCGCGCGGTGCTGACCGCCGCGGGGCGGCCCGTCCCCGGCATGCTGACCGGCGACTGGAGCCCCCGATCGGGCTACCACGCCGGCAAGGAGCTCGCCGCCATGGCCGGCGACGTCACCGCGGTGTTCGTCGCCAACGACCAGATGGCGCTCGGTCTCCTGCGCGCGTTCACGGAGGAGGGGGTGAAAGTCCCCGAGCAGATCAGCATCGTGGGCTTCGACGACATCCCTGAGTCGGAGTTCTTCTCCCCGCCGCTCACCACCATCAGACAGGACTTCGGGGCCGTAGGCAGGCGCAGCATCGACGTGCTGCTCCGGCAGATCGAGTCGGGCGAGGCGTTGCCCCATGAGCGTCTTGTCGTGCCTCCCCAGTTCGTGCTCAGGGGAAGCACGGCCGTCGCCGCGCGCTAGCCGTACGGAAACACATTGATGACCAGCGCTGTGCCGTAGGTGTTAGCGCTAACAGTTAGAAAGGATCCCCACAGTGTTGAAGAGGATCTCGGCACTGATCCTGGCCGGTGCCACGGCCCTGACGATGGCCGGTTGCAGCAGCAGCAGTGGCGGCAGCGGCGGTTCGTCCGGCGGTGGCGCCGACGACGGAAAGCTCGTGATGGGCTTCGCCCAGGTCGGCGCGGAAAGCGGCTGGCGCACCGCCAACACCAAGGACATCCAGGAGTCCGCCAAGGCGGCCGGCATCGAGCTGAAGTTCTCCGACGCTCAGCAGAAGCAGGAGAACCAGATCAAGGCCATCCGCTCCTACATCCAGCAGAAGGTCGACGTCATCGCCTTCTCGCCGGTGGTGGAGTCGGGCTGGGACACCGTCCTCAAGGAGGCGCAGAACGCGAAGATCCCGGTCATCCTCACCGACCGGGCCGTGGATTCCAAGGACACCAGCCTGTACAAGACCTTCCTCGGCTCCGACTTCGTCGAGGAGGGCAAGAAGGCCGGTCAGTGGCTGGTCGACCAGTACAAGGACAGCAAGGACGACGTGAACATCGTCCAGCTGGAGGGCACCACCGGCTCCGCGCCCGCCAACGACCGCAAGGCCGGCTTCCAGCAGGTCATCTCCGCCGACCCGAAGTTCAAGATCATCGCTTCGCAGAGCGGCGACTTCACCCGGGCCAAGGGCAAGGAGGTCATGGAGGCCTTCCTGAAGTCCAACCCCAAGATCGACGTGCTGTACGCGCACAACGACGACATGGGCCTCGGCGCCATCGAGGCGATCGAGGGCGCGGGCAAGGTCCCGGGTAAGGACATCAAGATCATCACGGTCGACGCGGTGCACGACGGCATGCAGGCTCTCGCCGACGGCAAGATCAACTTCATCGTCGAGTGCTCCCCGCTGCTCGGCACCCAGCTCATGGACCTCGCCAAGAAGGTCGTCAAGGGCGAGCAGGTGCCCCAGCGGGTGGTCACCGAGGAGACCACCTTCACCCAGGAGCAGGCCAAGGAGGCCCTGCCCAACCGCAAGTACTGATCGGATTCCGGGCCGCCCCCGCCGCGGGGCGGCGCCCATGACGACGAGACACGAGGATCGAGCGATCCGGAGGAGTGCGCGCTCCGATGGTGAGCGGGAGACACAGAGAGGGGCGCCGCATGGCCGCACCCGCGCCGATCCTGCGGATGAGCGGGATCGGCAAGCAGTTCCCCGGCGTGAAGGCACTGGACGGCGTCGACTTCCGGCTGCTTCCGGGCGAGGTCCACGCGCTGATGGGGGAGAACGGCGCAGGCAAGTCCACCTTGATCAAGGTGCTGACCGGCGTCTACGACATCGACGCAGGCGAGATCGAGCTGGAGGGCCGGCCGGTCGCCTTCTCCAGCCCCCTCGCCGCGCAGCAGGCGGGCATCAGCACCGTCTACCAGGAGGTCAACCTCTGCGCGAACCTGTCGGTGGCGGAGAACATCTTCATCGGCCGTGAGCCCCGCCGGCTCGGCCGCATCCAGTGGAAGGCGATGCGCCGCCGGGCCGCGGAGATCCTCGCCCGGCTCGACCTCGACCTCGACGTGTCGGCGCCCCTGTCGTCGTACTCGCTGGCGATCCAGCAGATGGTCGCGATCGCGCGGGCCGTCGACATCGACGCGAAGGTGCTCATCCTCGACGAGCCCACCTCCAGCCTCGACGCGGGCGAGGTCGCCCAGCTCTTCCGGGTGATGCGCAGGCTCAAGGAGCAGGGCATCGCGATCCTGTTCGTCTCGCACTTCCTCGACCAGATCTACGAGATCTCCGACCGGATGACGGTCCTGCGCAACGGCACTCTCGTGGGGGAGTACCTCACCAGCGAGCTGAGCCAGGTCGAGCTGATCGGCAAGATGATCGGCCGCGAGCTGGCCGACCTGGAGAAGCTGGAGGAGCGCCCGCCGGCCCGCGAGGGCGCCCCGCTGGTGGAGGCCGAGCAACTGGGCCGCACCGGCGCCATCCAGCCGTTCACGCTCACCATCCACGAGGGCGAGGTCGTCGGCCTGGCCGGGCTGCTCGGTTCGGGCCGTACGGAGATCGCCCGGCTGCTGTTCGGAGCCGACCACGCCGGCACCGGATCGCTGAAGATCGGCGGCGAGCAGGTCAACCTGCGCACGCCCCGATCCGCGGTCTCCAGGAAGCTGGCCTTCTGTTCGGAGAACCGGCGGGCGGAGGGACTGATCCCCGACCTGACGGTCCGGGAGAACCTCATCCTCGCCCTGCAGGCCGCCCGCGGCTGGACCCGGCCGATCCCACGGCGCAAGCAGGACGAACTGGTCGAAAAGTACATCGCCGCGCTGAACATCCGCCCGGCCAACCCCGACCAGCTCATCAAGAACCTCAGCGGCGGCAACCAGCAGAAGGTGCTGCTGGCCCGCTGGCTCATCCTGGAGCCCCGCCTGCTCATCCTCGACGAGCCCACCCGCGGCATCGACGTCGGCGCCAAGGCCGAGATCCAGCGTCTCGTCGCCGAGCTGTCGGACGGCGGGATGGCCGTGCTGTTCATCTCCGCCGAGCTGGAGGAGGTGCTGCGGCTCAGCCACAAGGTCGGCGTGTTGCGCGACCGCCGGCTCGTCGCGGAACTGGACAACGACGAGCGCCTGACCACCGACACACTGACGGAGACGATCGCGAGCGGAGCCCGATCATGAGCCGGATCCTGAAGCACCGACTGTTCTGGCCCCTGGTCATCCTGGTCGCGCTGCTGGCGCTGAACCTCTTCTTCACGGACAACTTCTTCAAGATCCAGATGAAGGAGGGGCACCTCTACGGCAGCCTGATCGACATCGTCCGGTTCGGCGCGCCGCTGATCCTGGTATCGCTCGGCATGACGCTGGTCATCGCCACCAGCGGCATCGACCTGTCGGTCGGCTCGGTCGTGGCGATCGCCGGCGCGCTGGCCTGCCTGCGCATCAGCGGCCTGTCCGACCAGAACTCCGTGGGCGGCGTGCTCGGGGCCGTGGGCCTCGCGCTGGTGCTGTCGGTGGTGCTCGGCGCGTGGAACGGCTTCCTCGTCGCGGGCATCGGCATCCAGCCGATCATCGCGACGCTGATCCTTATGGTCGCCGGGCGCGGCCTGGCCCAGCTCATCACCGACGGCCAGATCACCACCGTCAACAGCTCGCCGTACAAGCTGATCGGCGGCGGATACTGGCTGACGCTGCCGTTCGGGATCATCATCGTGGCGGTCGTGCTCGCGCTCACCGCGTTCCTCACCCGGCGCCTGGCGCTCGGCCTGCTCATCGAGTCGGTCGGCGGCAACGCCGAGGCGAGCCGCCTGGCCGGCATCAGCGCCCGCGGCGTGCTCATGACGGTGTACGCGTTCTGCGGGCTGTGCGCCGGCATCGCCGGACTCATGATCAGCTCGAACGTCTCCAGCGCCGACGGCAACAACGCCGGCCTGTGGATCGAGCTGGACGCGATCCTCGCCGTCGTCATCGGCGGCACCCCGCTGTCCGGCGGCCGCTTCTCGCTGAGCGGCACCGTGCTGGGCGCCCTCATCATCCAGACGCTGACCACCACGATCTACTCGATCGGCGTCCCGCCGGAGACGACGCTGCTGTTCAAGGCGCTCGTGGTGACGATCGTCTGCCTGATCCAGTCCCCGGCCTTCCGCGCGAAGGTGTTCCACCGCCGCAGGCGCCCGATCGCGGCGCGCCCGGCGGCCGAAGAGAAGGTGAGGGTCTCGGCATGACGAGCATCACCGGCCTGCGGGACCTCCGCCGGCGTACGGTCCCGCCGAAGTACATCCCTGTCCTGGTGACCGCGGGCCTGTTCGTGGCGATGTTCGTGGCGGGCGGCATCCGCTACGACAACTTCGCCACCGGGCAGATCATCCTCAACGTCTTCATCGACAACGCCTTCCTGCTGGTCGTCGCGGTCGGCATGACGTTCGTGATCCTCACCGGCGGCATCGACCTGTCGGTCGGCTCGGTGGTCGCGCTCGCCACGATGCTGAGCGCCAGCCTGCTGAAGGACGGCTGGCCGGCGTACGCGGTCATGGCCCTGGTGCTGGTGATCGGCGCGGTGCTGGGCCTGGCCATGGGCGCGATCATCCACTACTTCGAGATCCAGCCGTTCATCGTCACGCTGGCCGGCATGTTCCTCGCCCGCGGCCTGTGCTACACGATCAGCACCGAGTCGATCCCGATCGAGAACCAGACGTTCACCGACATCGCCCAGACGCGGATCAACCTCGGCGGCGACCTGTCGGTCTCCCCGAGCGCGGTGATCGCGGTGGTGGTCGTGCTGATCGCGGCGTACGTGCTGCACTACACCCGGCTCGGCCGCAACGTCTACGCGACCGGCGGCAGCGAGCAGTCGGCCCTGCTCATGGGTCTGCCGGTGGCCCGTACGAAGATCGCGGTCTACACGATCAGCGGCTTCTGCTCGGCCCTCGGCGGCCTGCTGTTCGCCTTCTACTCGCTGTCGGGCTACGGACTGAGCGCCGTGGGCATGGAGCTGGACGCGATCGCCGCGGTCGTCATCGGCGGCACGCTGCTGACCGGCGGGAGCGGCTTCCTGCTCGGCACCGTGCTCGGCGTGCTCGTGCTGGGACTGATCCAGACGATCATCAGCTTCGAGGGCACGCTCAGCTCGTGGTGGACCAGGATCTTCATTGGTCTGCTGCTCTTCGTCTTCATCCTCCTGCAGCGCGTGTTCTCGGGGGGCTCGCGCCGCCGAACTCCTTGATGTGCGGAAAAGTCCTATCCCTTCTATCGGCCGCATCCAGTTGTGCGGCCACCCCCCAACCAAGGAGATGCATATGAGGTTGCTACGAATCGGGGGCGTGGTGTCCGCCATCGCGCTCGCCGCGACCATGACGGCCTGCGGCTCCAGCCAGAAGACGGTGGACGTCGAGGCGTCCGCGTCCTCCGCGGCCGGCAACGCCGGGGCCCTGATCGGCGTCACCATGCCGACCAAGTCGTCGGAGCGCTGGATCCACGACGGCGACAACGTCAAGCAGCAGCTCGAGGCCCTCGGCTACAAGGTGGACCTCCAGTACGCCGAGAACGACATCCCCACCCAGGTCAACCAGATCGAGAACCAGATCACCAAGGGCGCCAAGCTCCTGATCATCGCCTCGATCGACGGCACCGCGCTCACCTCGCAGCTGCAGGAGGCCGCGGACAACAAGATCCCGGTCATCGCCTACGACCGGCTCATCCGCAACAGCCCGAACGTCGACTACTACGCCACCTTCGACAACTTCAAGGTCGGCGTGCAGCAGGCGACCTCGCTGCTGAAGGGCCTCGGTGTCGACAGCGGCAAGAAGGGCCCGTTCAACGTCGAGCTGTTCGGCGGCTCGCCCGACGACAACAACGCCACCTTCTTCTGGAACGGCGCGATGTCGGTGCTCAAGCCGAAGATCGACGACGGCACGCTGAAGGTCAAGAGCGGCCAGACCGACTTCAAGCAGGCCGCCATCCTGCGGTGGGACCCCGCCACGGCGCAGAAGCGCATGGAGGACATCCTCACCAAGACCTACACCGGTGACGCCAAGGTCGACGGCGTGCTCTCGCCGTACGACGGGCTGTCCATCGGCATCCTGTCGGCGCTCAAGAGCTCCGGCTACGGCACCAGCGGCCAGCCGTACCCGGTCGTGACCGGTCAGGACGCCGAGCTGGCGTCGGTCAAGTCGATCATCGCCGATGAGCAGTACTCCACCATCTTCAAGGACACCCGCAAGCTCGCGGAGCAGACCGTGAAGATGGCCGACGCGGTGCTGAAGGGCCAGAAGCCCGAGGTGAACAACACCACGGACTACAACAACGGCAACAAGGTCGTTCCGTCGTACCTGCTGGACCCGGTGATCGTCGACAAGGACAACTACAAGGAAGTCCTCATCGGCAGCAACTACTACACCGAGGACCAGCTCAAGTAGGGATCCGGGCCCGGGGAGGAGTCCCCGGGCCCTCCCTGAGCGGGGGGCACATGACCGAGCACATCTTGCGGATGAGCGGGATCACCAAGACATTCCCCGGGGTGAAGGCCCTGCAGGACGTCAACCTGGCGGTCCGGCGCGGTGAGATCCACGCGATCTGCGGCGAGAACGGCGCCGGCAAGTCGACGTTGATGAAGGTGCTGTCCGGGGTCTATCCCCACGGCCAGTACGAAGGCGAGATCACCTTCGAGGGCAGGCGCTGCGAGTTCGGCGGCATCCGCGACAGCGAGCGCGCCGGCATCGTCATCATCCACCAGGAGCTGGCGCTGTGCCCGCAGCTGTCGATCGCGGAGAACATCTACCTCGGCAACGAGCGGGCCACGCGCGGCGTCATCGACTGGAACCGCACCAACTACGAGGCCGGTGAGCTGCTGAAGCGGGTCGGCCTGCGCGAGAACCCGACGACGACGGTCGCCGACATCGGCGTCGGCAAGCAGCAGCTCGTGGAGATCGCCAAGGCGCTGTCGAAGGAGGTCAGGCTCCTCATCCTCGACGAGCCGACCGCGGCGCTCAACGACGAGGACTCGGCCCACCTGCTCGACCTGCTGCGCGGGCTCAGGGACGAGGGCATCACGTGCGTGATCATCTCGCACAAGCTCAACGAGGTGACCGCGATCGCCGACTCCGTCACGATCCTCCGTGACGGGCGCACGATCGAGACCCTGGACATGGCCGCCGACTCCGTGACCGAGGACCGCATCATCTCCGGGATGGTCGGCCGCGCCCTCGACAACCGCTTCCCGCCGCGCACGCCGGCGATCGGCGAGGAGGCGTTCCGCATCGAGGACTGGACGGTCTACAGCCCCAGCCAGCCCGGCCGGAAGGTGGTCGACGGTGCCTCGCTCACACTGCGCCGTGGTGAGATCGTGGGCCTGGCCGGGCTGATGGGCGCCGGCCGCACCGAGCTGGCGATGAGCGTGTTCGGGCGGACGTACGGGGTCCACATCTCCGGAAGGATCTTCAAGAACGGCGAGCCGATCGAGATCCGCACCGTGCAGGACGCGATCAGGCACGGCGTCGCCTACGCCACCGAGGACCGCAAGAGGTACGGCCTCAACCTCATCGAGGACATCAAGCGCAACATCAGCGCGGCCTGGCTCAAGGGCCTGTCGAGGCGGGGCTGGGTCAACGAGTACGAGGAATACCGCGTCGCCCAGCAGTTCCGCGCGAGCATGAACATCAAGGCGCCCGGCGTCGACAGCGTCGTCGGCAAGCTGAGCGGCGGCAACCAGCAGAAGGTCGTGCTCTCCAAGTGGATCCTGACCGAGCCGGACGTGCTGATCCTCGACGAGCCGACCCGGGGCATCGACGTCGGCGCCAAGTACGAGATATACATGATCATCAACCGTCTGGCGGAGCAGGGCAAGGCCGTGCTGGTGATCTCGTCCGAGCTGCCCGAGCTGCTCGGTCTCTGCGACCGCATCTACACGCTCTCGGAGGGGCGCGTCACCGGTGAGGTGCCGCGCGAGGAGGCCACGCAGGAACGCCTCATGTATCTCATGACCAAGGGACAGGAGTAGCTCGCATGAGCAGCATCACGCCCGCCGACGTGGAGGTCGGCGCCAAGGGCGGCGGGGGAGCGCCGGGGCGGCCGGGCCGGGTGTCGCTCGGCGGGCTGTCGCTCAACCTGCGCTCCAGCGGCATCTACATCGCCTTCGCGCTGATCATCGTGTTGTTCTCGGTGCTGACCGACGGCGCACTGCTGCAGCCGCAGAACATCTCCAACATCATCGTCCAGAACTCCTACATCCTGATCCTCGCGATCGGGATGATCCTGATCATCATCGCGGGGCACATCGACCTGTCGGTCGGCTCGGTTGTCGCGGTCACCGGCGCGCTGGCCGCGGTGCTCATGGTGAACATGGGCGTGCCCTGGCCGGCGGCCCTGCTGATCACGCTCGTGGCAGGCGCGCTGATCGGGGCCTGGCAGGGGTACTGGATCGCGTACTTCGGCATCCCCGCGTTCATCGTCACGCTGGCCGGCATGTTGCTGTTCCGGGCGCTGACCCTCACCGTCCTGGGCAACCAGGGCATCGGCCCGTTCCCCGACCAGGTCCGCACGCTGGCCAACGGCTTCACCGACGGCTGGCTGGGCAACGTCGGCCTCGGCCCGCTCGGGGGCGCCGACCTGTTCAGCCTGCTGGTCGGCATCGTCGCGATCGCCGGCATGGTCCTCGCGCAGTGGCGCACGCGGAGCGCCCGCAAGGGCTACGGCCAGGCGGTCGACCCCCTGGTGCTGTTCGCGCTGAAGATGGCGGCCGGAGCCGCGCTGATCCTCTTCCTCGTCGTGCAGCTCGCCCGCTTCAAGAACCTGCCGTGGGTGCTCGTACTGCTGGCGGCGCTCGTGCTGGCGTACTCGCTGATGGCCAACCGCACCGTGTTCGGGCGGCAGATCTACGCGATCGGCGGGAACCTGCAGGCGGCCGTGATGTCCGGCGTCAAGGTCAAGTCGGTGGTCTTCTGGATCTTCGTCAACATGGGGGTGCTGTCCGCGATCGCCGGCGTCATCTTCGCCGGACGGCTCAACCAGGCGGGTCCCACCGCGGGCAACAGCTTCGAGCTGGACGCTATCGCCGCGGCCTTCATCGGCGGCGCGGCCGTGCAGGGCGGCGTGGGCAAGGTGGTCGGCGCGATCACCGGTGGCCTGATCATGGCGGTGATCAACAACGGCATGTCGCTGATCGGCTCGCCCAGTGAGCGGGTCATGCTCGTCAAGGGCGCGGTGCTGCTCGCCGCGGTGGCGTTCGACGTGTGGACCAAGCGCAGGGCCGGCACCGCACGCTGATGGCCGCAGACATCGATGGAAACCGGTTTCGGGCCGCCGGCCGCATCCGCCGGCCGGCGGCCCCCGCTCCGGGTGTGGCCGGCACAAGAGCCTCTGGAGGTTGAGTGTGAACGTTAACAGTGACCGCTACGTGGTCGGTGTGGATTACGGAACGTTGTCAGGCCGCGCCGTGGTGGTGCGCGTGAGCGACGGCGCGGAGCTGGGCAGCGCCGTGCACGAGTACGCCCACCGCGTGATCGAGGACGCGCTGCCCGGCTCCGGCGTCCGCCTCGGACCGGACTGGGCCCTGCAGTCGCCGGCCGACTGGATCGACGTGCTGCGCAACGCCGTGCCGAAGGCCCTGGCCGACGCGCAGGTCGCCGCGGAGCAGGTGGTCGGCATCGGCACGGACTTCACGGCCTGCACGATCCTGCCCGCCACGGCCGACGGCCACCCGCTGTGCGAGGAGTTCCCCGAGCGGCCGCACGCCTGGCCGAAGCTCTGGAAGCACCACGCGGCGCAGCCGCACGCCGACCGCATCAACGCGCTGGCCGCCGAGCGCGGCGAGGCGTGGCTGCCGCGGTACGGCGGCAAGATCTCCTCCGAGTGGGCCTTCGCCAAGGGCCTGCAACTGCTGGAGGAGGACCCGGAGCTGTACGAGCGGGCCGACCGCTGGATCGAGGCCGCCGACTGGATCATCTGGCAGCTCACCGGGGTGGAGACCCGCAACGTCTGCACCGCCGGGTACAAGGCCGTCCACCAGGACGGCGCCTATCCGTCCGAGGACTTCCTGGCCGCGCTCAATCCCGCCTTCTCCGGGTTCACCCGGAAGCTCGGCCAGGATCTCGCTCCGCTCGGCGGCCTCGCCGGTCACCTGACCGCGCGGGCCGCCGAGTGGACGGGACTGCCCGAGGGGATCGCGGTGGCGGTCGGCAACGTCGACGCCCACGTCACCGCGGCCGCGGCCGACGCCGTGCGGCCCGGCCAGATGGTCGCCATCATGGGCACCTCCACCTGCCACGTCATGTGCTCCGACCAGCTCGCCGAGGTTCCCGGCATGTGCGGCGTGGTGCGCGACGGCATCGTCCCCGGGCTGTGGGGCTACGAGGCGGGCCAGTCCGCCGTCGGCGACATCTTCGGCTGGTTCGTGGACAACTGCGTGCCCGCGTCGTACGCCGAGCGGGCGGCGGAGGCGGGAGTCGGGCTGCACGAGTACCTGACCTCGCTCGCGGCCGAGCAGAAGGTGGGGCAGCACGGGCTGGTCGCCCTCGACTGGCACGGCGGCAACCGCTCGGTCCTGGTCGACCACACCCTGTCCGGCGTCATCGTCGGGCAGACGCTCGCCACCCGCCCCGAGGACGTCTACCGCGCGCTCATCGAGGCCACCGCCTTCGGCGCCCGCACGATCGTGGAGACGTTCGAGGCGGCCGGGGTGCCGGTCGAGGAGTTCGTGGTCGCCGGCGGCCTGCTCAAGAACCGCTTCCTCATGCAGACGTACGCCGACGTGCTGCGCCGCCCGCTGTCGGTGATCGGCTCCGACCAGGGGCCGGCCCTCGGCTCGGCCATCCACGCCGCCGTCGCGGCGGGCGCCTACCCCGATATCACGGCCGCCGCGGCGGCGATGGGCAAGCGCGAGGCGGCGGCGTACGTGCCCGACGCCGAGCGGGCCGACGCCTACGACCGGCTGTACGCCGAATATCGCAGGTTGCACGACCACTTCGCGGACGGCGAGATGCTCCACCGGCTCCGCGCGATCAGGAACGAGGCCAGCGCATGATCGATGAACTTCGCAGGGAAGTCTGCCGGCTCCACGCCGAACTGGTGCGATACAACCTCGTCGCCTGGACGGCCGGCAACGTGTCGGGCCGGGTGCCGGGCGAGGACCTGTTCGTCATCAAGCCCAGCGGGGTGTCGTACGACGACCTGACCCCCGAGTCCATCGTGGTCTGCGACCTCGACGGCAACCTGGTCGAGGGCGACCTGTCCCCGTCCAGTGACACGGCCGCGCACGCCTACGTCTACCGGCACATGCCGGAGGTCAACGGGGTCGTGCACACCCACTCCACGTACGCCTCGGCGTGGGCGGCGCGCGGTGAGGCCATCCCGTGCGTGCTCACCGCGATGGCCGACGAGTTCGGCGGGGAGATCCCCCTCGGGCCGTTCGCGCTCATCGGCAACGACGACATCGGCAAGGGGATCGTCGCGACCCTGACCGGGCACCGCTCCCGCGCCGTGCTGATGCAGAACCACGGCGTGTTCACCATCGGCGAGTCGCCGAAGGCGGCCGTCAAGGCCGCCGTGATGTGCGAGGACGTCGCCCGCACTGTGCATGTCTCCCGGCAGCTCGGTGAGCCCCTGCCGATCGCGCAGGGCGACATCGACCGCTTGTACGACCGGTATCAGAACGTCTATGGACAGAGGAGTCACCTGTGAAGCTATGGTTCCTGACCGGTAGCCAGGGCCTGTACGGCGAGGACACGCTGCGGCAGGTGGCCGAGCAGTCCCGGCGCATCGCCGAGCAGCTGGGCGAGGCGTTGCCGTTCGAGCTCGAGTGGCGGCCCGTGCTCACCGACGCGGCGGCCATCCGCCGCGTGTGCCTTGAGGCCAACGGTGACGACGACTGCATCGGCCTGATCGCGTGGATGCACACGTTCTCCCCGGCCAAGATGTGGATCGCCGGCCTGGACGCGTTGCGCAAGCCGCTGCTGCACCTGCACACGCAGGCCAACGTGGAGTTGCCGTGGAGCTCCATCGACATGGACTTCATGAACCTCAACCAGGCCGCCCACGGCGACCGTGAGTTCGGCTACATCCAGACGCGCCTCGGCGTGCCGCGCAAGACCGTCGCGGGCCACGTGAGCGACCCGGCGGTGGCGGCGCGGATCGCCACCTGGGCCCGCGCCGCGGCCGGCCGGGCCGAGGTCGGCTCGCTGCGCCTGGCCCGCTTCGGCGACAACATGCGCGACGTCGCCGTGACCGAGGGCGACAAGGTCGAGGCGCAGCTGCGGTTCGGGGTGTCGGTGAACACCTACGGCGTCAACGAGCTGGTCGAGGCCGTGGACGCCGCCGCGGACGCCGACGTGTCCGCCCTCGTCAAGGAGTACGAGGACCTCTACCGGATGGCCCCCGAGCTGCGCGCGGGCGGGGAGCGGCACGAGTCGCTGCGGTACGCGGCCCGTATCGAGCTGGGCCTGCGGCACTTCCTGGAGGGCGGCGGCTTCAAGGCGTTCACCACGAACTTCGAGGACCTGGGCGGGCTGCGCCAGCTTCCCGGCCTGGCCGTGCAGCGGCTCATGGCCGAGGGCTACGGCTTCGGCGGCGAGGGCGACTGGAAGACCTCGGTGCTGCTGCGCACGCTCAAGGTCATGTCGGCGGGCCTGCCCGGCGGCACCTCGTTCATGGAGGACTACACCTACCACCTCACCCCGGGCGAGGAGCTCATCCTCGGCGCGCACATGCTGGAGGTCTGCCCGACGGTCGCGGCGGACACCCCCTCGTGCGAGATCCACCCGCTGAGCATCGGCGGCAGGGAGGACCCGGTGCGGCTGGTGTTCGACGCCGCCCCCGGCCCCGCCGTGGTGGTCGGCCTGTCCGACATGGGCGAGCGCTTCCGGCTGGTGGCCAACGAGATCGACGTGGTCGCCCCGCCCGAGCCGCTGCCCGCCCTGCCGGTCGCCCGTGCCGTGTGGCGGCCCCGGCCCGACCTGCGCACCTCCGCCGAGTCGTGGATCACGGCGGGCGCCCCGCACCACACGGTGCTCTCCTCTGCCGTCGGGTCCGAGGAGCTGACCGACTTCGCCGACATGCTCGGCGTCGAGTTGCTCGTCATCGACGAGGCGACCACCTCCCGCCAGTTCACCAAGGAACTGCGGTGGAACCAGGCCTACTATCGGCTCGCGCAAGGATTTTGATGGTAAGAAAGCTCGTGATGGGCGGCCTGGCCGCCCTCACACTCGGAGCCGGGGCACTCGTCCCGTCGGCCGCCTCGGCGGCGGACGAGGGCCTCGCTCTCTGGTACAAGCTCGACGAGACCTCCGGCACGGTGGCCTCCGACTCCTCGGGCAACGGCAGGAACGGCACGCTCAACGGTGACGCGAGCTGGGGCGACGGCCTCCGGCTCGGCGGCACGAACGGGTACGTCAAGGTGCCCGACAACCTGATGCGCGGCATGACCTCGATCACGGTCGCGCTCGACGTCTGGATCGACCCCACGCAGGCCACGCCGTACTTCGTCTACGGCTTCGGCAACTCCAGCGGGTCGAACGGCAACGGCTATCTGTTCACCACCGGCAACACCTTCCGCACGTCGATCGCCTCGGGCAACTGGTCGACCGAGCAGAACGCCAACGCCGGCGTCAACCTCCCGCGCGGCGGCTGGCAGCACATCGCGTACACGCTGGGCGGCGGCGTCGGAGTGCTGTACCAGAACGGCGACGAGGTGGCCCGCAACACCGCCGTCACGCTCACCCCGGGCTCGATCGGCGGCGGCACGACCACGGCCAACTACATCGGCCGCTCGCTCTACTCGGGCGACAAGTACCTCAAGGGCAGGGTCAAGGACTTCCGCGTCTACAGCCGGGCCCTCGGCGCGGCCGAGATCGCCCAGCTCGCCGGACCGGTCAACGCCGAGATCGTCAAGCAGGACGCGGCGGCGCTCGACCTTGGCGACACCGGTGCGGTCCGGTCCGACCTGACGCTGCCGGCCAAGGGCGCGTCCGGGTCCACGATCACCTGGGCCTCCAGTGACCCGTCCGTCGTCAGCACGACCGGCGCGGTCACCCGGCCGCCGGCGGGCGCGGCGGACGCGCACGTCACCCTCACCGCCACGCTCACCAAGGGCACGGCGACGGAGGCGAAGACGTTCGACGTCACCGTCGAGGCGATCTACACCGACAAGCGGGCCGTGGAGACCGACGCCGGCAAGCTCGTCGTCCACAACATCGACGACGTCCGCGGCAACCTGACGCTGCCGACGAAGGGCGAGAACGGCACCACCATCACCTGGCGGTCCAGCAAGCCGGACACGCTCAGCGAGACCGGCGAGGTCAACCGGCCGCAGCCGGGCGCCAACGCCGTGAAGGTGAACCTCAAGGCGACGATCTCGCGCGGCGGACACCAGGCCGTGCGGATCTTCAAGCCCGAGGTGCCGGCGCTGCCCGTCAAGGAGCCGTACAAGGGCTACCTGTTCGCCTACTTCACCGGTGAGGGCTACTCGAACGGCGAGCAGATCTACAACGCGCTGAGCAAGGGCAACGACCCGCTGCACTGGCAGGAGCTCAACGGCGGCCGCCGGTCGTCACCTCCGACGTCGGCGAGAAGGGTCTGCGCGACCCGTTCGTCATCCGCTCGCCGAGGCGACCGGTTCTACCTGATCGCCACGGACCTCAAGATCTACGGCAACGGCGACTGGGACCGCGCGCAGCGCAGCGGCAGCCGCTCGATCATGGTGGCCGAGTCGACCGACCTGGTGCACTGGACGAACCAGCGGCTCGTCCAGGTCTCCCCGCCGGAGGCCGGCAACACGTGGGCCCCGGAGGCGTACTACGACAAGACCCTCGGCGCGTACGTGGTGTTCTGGGCGTCCAAGCTGTACGGCAACCCGCAGCACACGGGGGACACGTACAACAAGATGGTGTACGCGACGACCCGCGACTTCTACACCTTCTCGGAGCCGAAGATCTGGAAGGACCCGGGCTACTCGGTCATCGACTCGACCGTGATCGAGCACAACGGGACCTACTACCGCTTCACGAAGGACGAGAGGAACAACTCCTCCTCCAGCCCATGCAGCAAGTACATCATCGAGGAGAAGTCCACCTCGCTGACCAGCACGAACTGGGACTTCCTGAAGGAGTGCATCGGCTCCGGCGCGCTGTCGCGCGGTGAGGGGCCGACGATCTTCAAGTCCAACACCGAGGACAAGTGGTACCTGTTCATCGACGAGTACGGCGGCCGCGGCTACGTGCCGTTCGAGTCGACCGACCTCGAGAAGGGCGACTGGACCGTCCCGGCCGACTACCAGCTTCCGAGCCGCCCGCGTCATGGCACGGTGCTGGGCGTCACGCAGGCCGAGTACGACCGGCTGCTCGCCGCTCTCGGCTGATCCGGGCCCTCGGCTGATCCTGCGGGCCCTTCCCCTCCAGGGGAAGGGCCCGTTCGCGTGTCAGACGCAGACGCCGTGCGTCAGGCCGCCCGCCGGGACAGCGACCGGGAGGCGAGGGCGCCGGCCGCCGCGAGTGCGCTGTTGATCGACACCTCGGCGAGCAGGCCGGGCGCCGCCACCTGGTCGCCGGTCAGCCAGACGCCGTCGCCGCGCTCGACCGCCGGCCGGTCGCGCCACGACGTGCCGGGCAGGTCGAGCGCGCCGCTGCGCCCGGCGGCCACGGCGTCGCGGCGCCAGGTGACCCGCCCGCGCCAGCCCGGGAGGGCGAGGTCGGCGATCCGCTCCAGCCGCCCGAGCGCAACGGCCTTCGGCTCACCGGGACGCATCGGCATCTCCATCTGGACGAGGCTTTCCCCGGCAGGGGCAAGGGACGGGTCGGGCAGCGAGTAACGCTCCAGGAAGCCGCCCTCGTCCAGGTCGCTGACGAGGAACAGGTCCCGAGGGTCGGCGCGTACCGCGAGGTCGAGCAGGACCGCCCGGCCGCTCTCCCAGCGCAGCGAGTCGTCGCCCAGCAGGCCGCGGGCGGCGTCGAGGGAGGTGGCGACGATCACCCGTCCCTCCGGCAGCCGGTCCACCCTCGACCCGGTCTCGACGCGTACGCCGAGGTCGCGTGCCCGCGCGGCCATCCGGTCGATCACCCGCCCCCAGCCGCCGATCACGTAGCGGACCGACGGGTACCGCGGGGCGAACGCCCGCCCGATCCGCTCCCAGGCGAAGGCCGCCGACAGGCGGCCGGGGTCGGCGTCGTAGGTGACGACTCCCAGCAGCCCTGCGGCGGCCCGTGCGGCCTCGGCGCCGAAGCGGCGGGTGGCCCAGGAGCCGAAGTCCTCGTCCACCGGCGCCTTGAGACCACGCCGGAGGATCATCCGCAGCAGCCCGGCCGGGGGCCGGCCGGTCAGCCTCCCGCCCCGGCGGAACCGCGCCCGGGCCAGGTGCCCCGGCCGCAGCGGAGCGTACGGCCGGACCAGTCCCCGCTCGTCCAGCCACCGCCAGGGCAGGCCGTCGGAGTAGAAGACGTGGGTGCCGTCGTTGGCGACGTACGGCGTGGCGGTGGAGCGGGCGCGCCCGCCGAGGGTGTGGTGCGCCTCGTGCAGGACGACGGCCGCGCCGCCCTCGGCGCAGGCGATGGCGGCGGTCAGCCCGGCGAGCCCGCCGCCCACGATCGTGATGTTTTCTCTCATGCACTCCCGGACGCGTCCCGGGCCTCGATCCGTGACATCTTCTCCGGGTTGGCGATGAGATAGACCGTGTCCACCAGACCATCGGTGATGACCAGCGAGACGACCGTGACGGGACGGCCGTCCAGGCGGGCGACGATCGCGGGCCCGCCGTTGACCTCGGCGATCTCCATGTCCATCTCCTTGGCCGGGGGAGCGCCGATGGAGGCAAGGAAGCGCCGGCGGCCCTCCGCGCTCGCGATCGCGACGAGGAAACGGGCGACCGGCACGGCGCCGGCCAGCTCCCGCAGCGGCGCCCGCGCCTTGCCGCCGCCGTCGCCGACCATGCGGACGTCCGCAGCGAGCAGCGCAGTCAGGCCCTCGATGTCCCCTTCCGCGCAGGCCGCGACGAAGCGCTCGGTGATCCTGCGCCGCTCGCGCCGGTCCACGTCGAAGCGCGGCCTGCGCTCGCGCACGTGGTCGCGGGCGCGTCTGGCGAGTTGCCGTACGGCGGGCTCGCCCCGGCCGAGGATTTCGGCGATCTCGGCATGGGAGAAGCCGAACGCCTCCCGCAGGACGAACACGGCCCGTTCCAGCGGGGACAGCGTCTCCAGCACGACGAGGAGGGCCAGCTCGACGCTGTCGGCGCGTTCCGCGGACTCACCGGAGTCCGGCGCGGTGACGACCGGCTCGGGCAGCCAGGGACCGACGTACGCCTCACGCCTGGCCCGCACCCGGCGCAGCCGGTCGATGGCGAGGTTGGTGGTGACGCGCACCAGGTAGGCCTTCGGGTCGGCCACCGACGCGGCGTCCACCTCCGCCCAGCGCAGCCACGCCTCCTGGACCACGTCCTCCGCGTCCGCGGCGCTGCCGAGGATGCGGTAGGCCACACCGGCGAGCAGGCTCCGGTGCGCGGTGAAGACTTCGATGGTCATGTCACGCCAGACGTATCATGCCCGCCGTTGTGTGACATCGGCTCGTCCGGTTACCGTCCCCGCGCGGACTCCTATACACTGACTCCGTCGCAAGGGGCTATAGCGCAGCTGGTAGCGCACTTCCATGGCATGGAAGGGGTCTGGGGTTCGAGTCCCCATAGCTCCACCACACCTCAAGGGCGGTCGATCGACCGCCCTTTTGTCGTTCCCGGCGACCCGATCAGGCGGAAGCTCCACTTAGATGGGTGATAACTTGCACCTATGCGTAGTGATGCTCCGCCGTTGTTGCCGATCTTCCGATCGAGGCACCAGGCGGAGTTGCTCGCTCTTCTGTACCTTCAGCCGGAGCGGGAGTTCACTCTGACCGAACTCGCGGCTCGCCTCGATGCTCCGCTGTCGACGATCCAACGCGAAGCGAGTCGCCTGGTGCAGGCAGGGCTCCTCCTCGATCGCCGGGTAGGTAGAGCGCATCTGGTTCGCGCCAAGGTGCGCGGCCGGTACGCCAAACCGCTCACCGAACTGCTGACCTTGTCATTCGGGCCGCACACGTTCGTCGAACAGGAATTCGCCGATGTTCCGGGGGTCGACGCGGTGGCGATCTTCGGGTCTTGGGCGCGTCGATACCACGGCGAGCCGGGCCCGCCGCCCAATGACATCGACGTGCTGGTCGTCGGGCCGGCCTCACGGGCTGATGTGTACGAGTCCGCCGAGCGCGTGGAAAGCAGGCTGGGCATTCCCGTCAATCCCGTTCTCGTCACCGTCGATCGCTGGAAAGAAGCCGCGAACCCCCTGGTGGAGCAAATACAGTCGTCCCCCGTGGTATGGGTGAGGGAACTATCCGAGGGGACTGGTTGATGCGCTGGTCTCGCGGTGAGGCGGAGGTTCAACGGCTGCTCGAGGAGGGCCGTCTCCAAAAGGTCGGCGGATCCGCCGCCGACGGCACGGACTGGCTGGAACGAGCCGTACGGACCCTGCGCACCTCTCGCCATATCGGCGACGATCCGGACAGTGCCTTCATCCTCGCCTACGACGCCGCTCGCCACGCCTGTTCGGCCGTGCTGGCGCACCAAGGGCTGCGGCCCACATCGGCGGGTGGACACTATGTGGTCGAAGAGGTGCTCAGAGCCCAGTTCGGCAACACCTTCAGGGACTTCGGGATGCTGCGCCGCCGCCGCAACGAGATCGAGTATCCGCTACGGCCGGGGGACGATGTGAGCGAAGAAGAAGCCGCCGAGGCGATCACCGCCGCTGAAGGACTGATCGAGGCGGTGGGAAAGCTGCTGCCCAACCTGTCTCTTTTCTGATGCCGTAGAGCGCCCTTCCTCGTCTCAGGGCACGCCGAGGAGGCGGAGGACCGCCGTGGTGGCGGCGGCGAGGACGACGATCAGGGGGAAAGGCGCCTTCCGCAGCGTGAGGATCCCGGCGACGAGCACCCCGGCGGGCCTGGCCCATCCGGCGAAGCCGTGCCCCTCGGTGAGGGCCGAGGTGGCCACCAGGGCGATGAGCAGCACGGTCGCGGCGACGGACAGCAGGTGGCGAAGGCGGCCGGGCAGCCGGAGCCGGTGGCGCAGCACCGGCCCGGCCAGGCGGAACGCGTAGGTTCCCGCGGCCAGCGCGACGACGGCGAGCAGGGGCATCAGCGGACCTCCCGGTCGGGCAGCGGCGCCGGTGCGCGCGTGGCGAGCACCAGGCCGATTAGGGCGAGCAGCACCGGCAGCCCCGCGGGCAGGAACGGCGTGGCCGCCACCGCGACCAACGCACCCAGGACGCAAGCCCGGCGCAGGGCGGCGTTCCGGACGTTCCGTTCGGCGAGCGAGGGCAGCACGAGGGCGAGCAGCACCGCGGGGAAGGCCGCGTCCAGCCCCAGGGCGTCGGTGTCGCCGATGCCGCGCCCGGCCAGCGCGCCGAGCACGACGGCCGCGTTCCAGCTCACGAACAGTCCGAGCCCGCAGGCCCAGAACGCGGCATGACGCCGGCGGGGATCGTCGTCGCGCAGCACGAACGCCACCGCCTCGTCCGTCATGAGGTGCGCGCCGGTGAGGCGTGTCCACCACCGGCCGCCGAGGACGTCGCCGATCGCGAAGCCGAACGGCAGCAGGCGCGCGTTCAGCACCAGGCCGGCCGCGACGGCGGCGATCGGGGCGCCGCCGGACAGCACCACGCCGACCGCGGCGAACTGCGCCCCTCCGGCGAACACCAGCAGGGACATGACGACCGGCACCCACGGAGGCAGGCCGCCGGACACGGCGATCGCGCCGAACGCGGCGCCCACCATCGCGTCGGCGAGGCACACCAGGGCGATGTCGCGGAGCGTGCCGCGACCGAGTGTTCGCCATAGCGAATGCATGTCCAGTAGAGTGAACAAAGACAGCGGGGTTCGTCAAGTCGAACAAATGGAAGTGTGGAGCGAACACGTGGCTGAGAGGCCGTCCTTCGACCTGATCACGCTCATCGCGGCGTCCATCCGCAGGGAGCGCGAGCGTGCCGGCCTGTCGCTGACCGAGCTGGCCAAGCGCGCGGGCATCGCCAAGTCCACGCTCTCCCAGCTGGAGTCGGGCGTCGGCAATCCCAGCGTGGAGACACTGTGGGCGCTCGGGGTCGCGCTCGGCGTGCCGTTCAGCCGCCTGGTCGACCCGCCGCGGCCGGCCGTACGGGTGATCCGGGCGGGGGAGGGGCCCGCGACCTACTCCGAGCAGGCCAGCTACTCGGCCACCCTGCTGGCCTCGTGCCCGCCGCACGCGCGGCGCGACCTGTACCGCATCTCGGCCCAGCCGGGCAGGCCGCGCACCTCCGACCCGCACATGGCCGGCACCGTCGAGCACCTCCTGATCGGCACCGGACGGGCCCTGGCCGGGCCCGCGGAGGAACCGGTCGAGCTCGGGCCGGGCGACTACATCGCCTACCCCGGCGACGCCCCCCACGTCTTCGAGGCACTCGAGCCCGACACCACCGCGGTCATCGTCATGGAGCACATCTAGCCCTCCCGCGGCTCCCCTCGGCGGGCGAGGGCCGTACGGACGGCGACGCCCGCCACGGTCGCGGTGGCGCAGGCCGCGAGTGCCAGGGGCGGCACCAGCGGCGTGAGGGCCCCGAGGGCGGCGAGGACGACCACCCCCGCCAGATGCGACCTCGGGACGCGCCCCCAGACGGCCCGCTTGAACAGCGCGTGCCCGGTGAGGAAGAGCGCGGGACCGCCCAGCACGGCCATCGCCGTCCCCGGCGCGGTGTGCCCGCCCGGGTGATGGATCACGAGTTCGTCGGCCACGGCCGACACGACGACGCCCGCGACCATCGGCAGGTGGAGGAAGGTGTAGGCCGAGCGGGCGAGCCGCCCCGGGTCGTCCGCCGCGGCGATCACCCGGCTGCCCGCCTCGGCGCTGCTGCCGAAGTAGGTCCACCACAGGCCGACGCTCGCGCCGAACGCGGTGACGAGGGCCGCGGCGGCGACCGGCGACGGGTGCGCGGCGAAGGTCGCCCCGGTGACCAGGATCGACTCGCCGAACGCGATGATCAGGAAGAGCTGGCAGCGCTCGGCCAGGTGGGCGCCGTCGATCGACCAGTCCGTGGTCGCCGACCTGCCGAGGCCCGGGGTGACGAACCCGACCCAGGGCGCCAGCAGGTCGGTCCCCACCGCGGCCGCCCACAGCAGTTCCCTGGGCAGGCCGTGCGCGAGGCCGCCCGCGATCCAGAACACCCCCGACAGCACGGCCCAGGCGAGCACACGCGCCAGGTTGCGCCGCAGCGGCCCCCGCGGCGCGGCTGCCACCGAGGACGCCGTACGGACGACCTGGACGGCCACGTACGCCGCGGCGAACATCAGGCCGTGCTCGCCGAAGGCCCGGGGGAGGGCCGCCGACATGACCAGGCTCGCCAGCATGACGGCGACCAGCACGATCCGCACCGAGGGACGGTCGGGGTCGAACCAGTTCGTGTGCCAGGCGGTGTAAATCCAGGCCCACCAGACGGCGAGCAGCAGCAACAGGGTCTGCGCCGCGCCGCGCCAGGACAGGTGGCCGAGCAGCAGGTGGGAGAGCTGGGTGACCGCGAAGACGTACACGAGGTCGAAGAACAGCTCGGTGAACGTGACCCGCTGCTCCCCGCCGCGCGAGCGGAGCGAGCCCGTGTGCATCGTCACGGCGGCCCACGCTAGAGATCTCCCGCCCGAAAGGGAAGAAGATATCTTGATATACCACGATCCGCTGACGTACGTTCGAGCGAGTGAGAGCGGAAGAGCTGCGCAGCCATCGCTGGTATGGCGCCGACAGCCTCAGGTCGTTCAGCCACCGGGCGCGGACCCGGCAGCTCGGCATCGCGGCGCAGGAGCACCTCGGCAAGCCCGTGGTCGGCATCCTCAACACGTGGAGCCAGCTCAACCCCTGCCACATGCATCTGCGTGAGCGGGCCGAGGACGTGCGGCGCGGCGTCTGGCAGGCCGGGGGCTACCCGGCGGAGCTGCCGGTCATGGCGGTGGGGGAGACGTTCCAGAAGCCGACCGCCATGCTCTACCGGAACCTGCTCGCGATGGAGACCGAGGAGGTGCTCCGCTCCTATCCCGTCGACGCCGCCGTGCTCATGGGCGGGTGCGACAAGACCACCCCGGCGCTCGTCATGGGCGCGATCAGCGCGGACCTGCCGGTCGTCTTCGTGCCGTGCGGGCCGATGCTGCCCGGCGACTGGCGCGGGCAGCGACTCGGCAGCGGCAGCGACATGTGGAAATACTGGGCCGAACGACGGGCGGGAAGGCTCGGCGACGAGCAGTGGGCGGAGATCGAGGAGGGCATCGCCCGCTCGCCCGGCCACTGCATGACGATGGGCACGGCGTCCACGATGACCTCGGTGGCCGAGGTGCTCGGGCTGACGCTGCCGGGCGCCGCCTCGATCCCGGCCGTGCTGTCGGCGCACACCCGGATGGCCGCCGCGAGCGGCCGTCTCGCGGTGGACCTGGCCTGGCACGGTCCCCGCCCGTCGCAGGTGCTGGACGAGAGGGCCTACCGCGACGCGGTGACCGCCGTGCTGGCCCTGGGCGGCTCGACCAACGCGGTGATCCACCTGATCGCGATGGCCCGCCGCAGCGGGGTGCACCTCACGCTCGACGACTTCGACGACGCCTCCCGCCGGGTGCCCGTCCTCGCGGACGTACGGCCCGGCGGAGCGCACCTCATGGAGGACTTCCACCGGGCGGGCGGCGTCCCCGCGCTGCTGCACAGGATCGCGGACCTGCTCCACCTCGACCGGCCCACGGTGTACGGACGCGTGCACGGGCACGGTGTCGCGACGCGGGAGCCGTACGACGACACGGTCATCAGGCGCAGGGACGACCCGGTGTCGCCGGAGGGCGGGCTGGCCGTGCTGCGCGGCAACCTCGCGCCGGGCGGCGCGGTGATCAAGCATGTGGCCGCGGAGCCGCGGCTGCTGCGGCACACCGGGCCCGCCGTGGTCTTCGAGGGGCACCAGGACCTCTTGCGGAGGATCGACGAGGTGGACGTCACGCCCGGCAGCGTGCTGGTGCTGCGCGGCGCCGGGCCGAAGGGCGGCCCCGGCATGCCCGAGCACGGCATGCTGCCGATCCCGGAGCGGCTGCTGAAGCAGGGCGTCCGCGACATGCTGCGGATCTCCGACGCGCGGATGAGCGGCACCAGCTACGGCGCGTGCGTGCTGCACGTCGCCCCGGAGTCGCACGTCGGCGGGCCGCTGGCGCTGGTGCGGGACGGCGACCCGATCACCCTCGACGTCGAGGCGCGGCGGCTCACGCTGGAGGTCGCCGGCGACGAGCTCGACCGCAGGCGGCGCTCCTGGACGCCGCCGCCCCCGCGCTACACCCGCGGGTACGGCGCGCTGCACGAGGCGCACATCCTCCAGGCCGACGAGGGATGCGACCTCGACTTCATGAGGGGGTCCGGCGGGGCGCCCGAGCCGGACGTCGACTGATCGGGATTGGTATACCGGTACGCATGACCGCTGAGCACGTGCTGAGTCCGGTGGCCAGGTCGACCACCCGCACCGACCTGGTCGCCGACGCGATCCGCACCGCGATCCTGTCCGGGCGCATCGCGCAGGGGGAGACGCTGGTGGAGCGCCGCCTGGCCGAGCGGCTCGGGGTCTCCAAGACGCCCGTCAGGGAGGCGCTCATCGGACTGGCCGCCACCGGGCTGGTCGTGATCGGCCCGAACAGGGGGGTGACGGTGCGCGTGGTGGGCCGTGCCGACCTCCGGAAGGCGTACGAGGTCAGGCTGCTGCTCGAACCGTGGGCGATCGGCCGTACGGCGGCCTCCGGACACGCCGCGGACGGCGCGCGGGCGGCCCTCGCCGAGGCGCGGGCGCTGCTCGCCGGCACCGACACGGCGGCCCTCAGCCTGGCCAACCGGCGCTTCCATCGTGAGCTGTACGCCCGGTGCGGCAACGAACTGGTGGTCGCCCAGCTCGACACCCTGCAGGATCTCGCCGCGCTCGGCAGCGTCACGGTGCTGTGGCGGGACGGCCCACGTGGCCGGAGGAGCACGAGGAGCACGAGGCGATCCTCGCCGCCGTCGAGGCGGGCGAGGCCGCGCTCGCCGAGCGGCTGACCCGTCGCCACATCGAGCGCTCGGTCGCCCGCCTGGCCTAGAACGGACCTCAGGCGAGCGTACGCAGGATGTCCGAAACCCGCTGCCGGTCGGGGCCGGTCAGTTCGGTCATCGGCGGGCGTACGGCCCTGCCGCACACGCCGAGTTGCGCGAGCGCCTCCTTGACCGCCGAGACGTTGTGCTCGCCGCCGTTCCTGGCACGCAGGTCCTCGATGGGCTTGAGCAGCCGCCACACCTTCGCGGCGCCGGCCCGGTCACCCGCCCGGAGCAGGGCGTGCAGTTCGAGCGAACGCTCGGGGGCGATGACCGCCAGGCCCGAGGTGAAGCCCTCCGCGCCGCCGGGCCAGAAGAACGGCGCCCAGGTCTCGGCGAGCCCGCACAGCCACACCGGCCCCTCGACGGCGGCGGCGAGGACGGCCATGGCCACGGGGTCGGGCACCGCGTACTTGACTCCCACGACGTTGGGGCACTCGCGCAGCAGGTCGCGCAGGGCGCGCTCGGTCACGGCGGGGGAGCGTACGTAGCAGACCACTCCGAGGTCGGGCACCGCCTGGGCGATCTCCCTGTGGTAGGCCGTCCAGCCCGCCTCCGACTGGTAGGGGTGCACCGGCTGGTGGACCATGACGGCCTGGCAGCCCTGCCGGGCGGCGTCCCTGGCCAGCCGTACGGCCCGGCGCACCTCGTGGCCCACCCCCGCGATCACGACGGCGTCCGGCGCGGCCCTCCGGGTGACGGTGACGGCCCGGGACAGCTCGTCGTCGTCCAGTGAGTAGAACTCCCCGGTGTTGCCGTTGGGGGTGAGGGCACCCACTCCGCCTCTCGTCAGCCGCTCGACGACGGCCGCGAGCGCCGGCTCGTCGATCCGGCCGCCGTCGTCGAACGGGGTGACCGTGACGGCGACCACGCCGCGCAGCGCCTCGCGTACCTCGTCGATCATGTGAACCTCCCGGGGCCGGTATCTGGTATATCAGTATGCCAAGCGCATGAAGTTGACAACGATCTTTGACACAATTAATGGCCGAAATGCCTATTAAGTCGGGCAATGTCTTGACTTGTTGGGCGTGGTCCCCTATCTAGAAGAAGGCAAAGACGGCTGATCATTAACGGCGGCGACCATGACAATCGAATCAGGACCGGACAATCCGCGTCAGGAGTACCGCGCCATCCAGGCCGAGGCGTTCAACCGCATCGGCGGCAGGTACGACGAGGCGTTCCCGCACAAGGAAGGCCAGGTGGCCGCCGGAGAGTGGATGATCAAGCAGCTCAAGCCGGGCGCGCGCGTCCTCGACGTCGGCTGCGGTACGGGCTCGCCCACCGCCCAGCAGTTCGCCGAGGCGGGCTGCGAGGTGATGGGCATCGACATCTCCCCGGTCATGCTGGACCTGGCGAGGAAGAACGTGCCGACCGGGACGTTCCTCGAACGCGACGTGCTCGACCTCGACGACTCGCTCGGCGTGTTCGACGCCGTGACGGCCTTCTTCAGCCTGCTCATGCTGCCGCGGGCCGAGATCGAGCAGGCCCTCGGCAAGATCCACGCCGTGCTCGCCCCCGGCGGCCTGTTCTCGCTGAGCATGGTGGAAATCGACCTCGACGACGTGCCTTTCCAGTTTCTCGGCGCTCCGGTGCGGGTGACCGGATATCTGCGCGACGAGTTGCGCGAGGTCATCGAAGTCGCCGGTTTCAGCGTGCTGTCGGAGAATCACCTTTCGTACGCTCCGGCGACCACACAGGCGCCGCCGGAAATCCAGCTCTTCGTCAACTGCCGGCGTGACCAATTCTGAGCGGCCACACCCGTGTCGGGAGACGGGGAACCGTTAGCCCTGCTGAATCAGGTCAGCGGGGTCGTCCGGGCCATCGGCGAGAGCCGCGGCCCGGAGGACGCGACGAGGGTCCTCTGCGAGGCGGTGGTGCCGTGGCTGGCCGACGCCGCCGCGGTCTACGTGGACGGCGCCGTCTGGCACCGGGTCGATCCCGACGGACGGCTGCCGCCGCGCTGGGCCGGCGACGGGATCGGTGAGGCGGCCCTGCTCGACGGGCATCTGCTCGCCGTGCCCCTCCGGGCGTACGGCAAGCCCGTCGGCTGCGCGCTGCTGGCGCGGGACGCCCGGCGGCCGCCCTTCGGGGAGATTCACGTGCTCGCCGCGGGACAGTTCGCCGTGCCCGCCGCGCTCGCGATCCACCACGGGCGGCGGGACCGCCAGCAGGACGAGACCCTGGAGACCCTCCAGCGCGGGATGCGGCCGGGCGACCCGCCCGACCTGCCCGGGCTGGAGATCGCCTACCGCTACAAGCCCGCCGCCGAGCGGGTGGGCGGCGACTGGTACGACGTCATCCCGCTGCCGGGCAGCAGGGTGGCCCTGGTCGTCGGCGACGTGATGGGACACGGGCTGGCCGCCGCGGCCGTGATGGGCCAGCTCCGCACGGCCGTGCAGACCCTGGCCTCGCTCGACCTGCCGGCCGAGCAGGTGCTCCACTCGCTCGACGAGATGGCCCAGCGGCTGGCCGCGCAGACGCTCACCACCTGCGTCTACTGCGTGTACGACCCGGTGCTGCGCAGATGCACGATCGCGAGCGCCGGGCACCTGCCGCCGATCCTGCTGGGACCGGACGGCAAGGCGGAGGTGCTGTCGCCGCCCCGGTGCCCGCCTATCGGCCTGGGCCGCACGCCGTTCGAGACGATGGAGATCGCGGCGGAGGACGGCAGCATGCTCGTCCTCTACACCGACGGGCTCGTGGAGGAGCGCGGGCAGGACATCGGGCTGAGCGTGGAGTCGCTGCGCCGCAGGCTCGCGAACGGCACCTCGATCGAGGCGCTGAGCGACGACGTGCTGTCCGCGGGGAGGACCGACGACGTCACCGTGCTGGCCATCCGGTTCCGCGGCATCCCCAGCGAGCACGTCGCCCAGTGGCTGCTGGAACCCCAGCCGACGACGCCGTCGCGCGTACGCGGCCTGGTCCGCCGGACGCTCTGCTCGTGGGGCCTCACGTCGATGACCCCGGTGGCCGAACTGCTCGCCGGCGAGCTCGTCACCAACGCCGTGCAGCACACCCAGCGGCCCATCACCATCAGGCTGCTGCGCACCGACCACCTGCTGTGCGAGGTGAGCGACGACGACCACCGGCTGCCGGTGGTGCGCGAGCCCGGCCCGCTCGACGAGGACGGCAGGGGGCTCTACCTGGTCAGCCAGCTCGCCGAGCACTGGGGGACCAGCCGGGTCGCCGGAGGCAAGACCGTCTGGTTCTCGCTGACGATCCCCTAACGCCGGAACGCCTTCCGGTACGCCGACGGCGACGTACGCATCGAACGGCCGAAATGGTGGCGGAACGTCACCGGGCTTTCGAATCCGACGGCGGCTGCGATCTCCTCTATCGGGGCCGCCGTCGTCTCGAGGAGCGGCAGGCTGGCCGCGATCCGCTGCGCGATCACCCATCGCAGGGGGCTCGTCCCGGTGCGGCGCCCGAAGTGCCGGATGAAGCCGCGCTCCGACATCCCGGCGACCCGGGCCAGGGCGGCGACCGTGACCGGCCGGGTGAGATCGGCGAGCACCCAGTCCATCGCCCTGCCCACCGGGTCGTCGTCCACCGCCGCGACCGGCGCCTCGACGAACTGCGCCTGCCCGCCCTCCCGGTGCGGCGGCACCACCAGCCTGCGGGCCACCGCGTTGGCCACGCTCGGCCCGTGGTCGCGCCGCACGAGATGGACGAGCAGGTCGAGGCCCGCCGCGCTGCCCGCGCTGGTGAGCACGTCGCCTCGTCCACGTACAGCACCCCGGGGTCCACCCTGACCTCGGGAAAGCGCCGCTGGAGCAGCGCTGCGTACCTCCAGTGGGTCGTCGCGGCCCGGCCGTCGAGCAGCCCGGCGGCGGCGAGGGCGAAGGCGCCGGAGCAGATCGACACGACCCGGGCCCCGCCGTCGTGCGCCCGGCGCAGCGCGGCCGTGAGCGCGGGGGACACCTCGGCACGCACGTCGGGGACGCCGGGCACGATCACGGTCCGCGCCCCGGCGAAGACGTCCAGCCCGTGCGCCGCCTCGATCGTGAACCCGCCGACCGCCCGCAGCGGGCCGGGCCTTTCCGCGCACACGGCCAGCTCGTACCACGGGACGTCCAGCTCCGGGCGGGGCAGGCCGAAGACCTCGACGACGCAGCCCAGTTCGAAGGGGCTCATGCCGTCGAAGGCCAGCACCGACACGGTACGGCTCCGGTCGGGGAGCGGGAGCATGGCGGGATATTAGCGATATCGGGCGTTCATGCCTCTTCTGTGGTGGCAGGGCGGCCGGGCACCCTGGTCGGCATGTCCGCCGTAACGCACACCCCGGCCGCCGAGCCGGCCGCCGCCGTCGCCCACTTCACCGCCCGCCTGGCCTTCGAGACCGACGTGTCCGACGTACGCGCCGATCTGCTCTCCGGGGAGCCGGGGATCGTCGTGGTGGACTCCCGCAGCGCGGAGAGCTGGCGGCAGGGTCACATCGAGGGCGCCGTCCACCTGCCCACGGCGGAGATCGCCGCCCGGGCGCCCGCGCTGATCCCCCGTGACGTGACGGTGGTCACGTACTGCTGGGGGCCGGGCTGCAACGGCGCGACCCGCGCGGCGCTGGAGTTCGCCCGGCTGGGCTACCGGGTCAAGGAGATGATCGGCGGGTTCGAATACTGGGCACGTGAGGGGTTCCCGGTCGTGGAGCCCTCCGGAGTGCGCACTCGTCCGGCGGATCCGCTCACCGCGCCCGCGGGGGCCGCCTGCGCCTGCTGAAACGTTCTCGGTTACACCCACGCCGCGGAAGTCCTATACACTGGCGGAGCGCCGCCGACGCGGCGTGGGCAAGGGGCTATAGCGCAGCTGGTAGCGCACTTCCATGGCATGGAAGGGGTCTGGGGTTCGAATCCCCATAGCTCCACCATGGCTGAACCATCGCAGGAGCCGTCCTCCGTCCGGAGGGCGGCTCTCGGTGTCTTGATGGACGCCGAAACGGTCTCCGGCATCTACGGATACCTTGCCGCACGTGGAGTGAAGATCTGGATCGACGGCGGCTGGTGCGTCGATGCCCTTCTGGGAAAGCAGACGAGAGGTCACCCGGACCTCGATGTGGCGATCGACCACAAAGACGAAGAGAAATTCATCGAACAGATGAAGGGTCTCGGGTACACGAAGAGGCGCGACGGCGGCGACACCGCGTGGAACTACGTCCTGACCGATGGCCGGGGCCGTGGCATCGACGTGCATGTATTCGAATACGACGAGTCCGGAAAGAACATCTACGGGATCGAATATCCCTACGGCTCACTCACCGGACAGGGCGAAATCAACGGCCATACCGTGGACTGCGTCGCCCCGGAGTGGATGTTCGCGTTCAAGACGGCGTACGCGCCGGAAGAAAAGGATCGCAAGGACGTCCACGCGCTGGGTGAGAAGTTCGGCTTCGAGATACCGCCTACTCATCATTGATCTGCGCACATGGTCACACGCGTGCCGGGTAGGGGCGGGTGTCATGAAGAGGATCCTGCAGCTCGTCGTCACCCGCTGGCTGGCGCGTACGCCGATCGGGATGGTCGTGCTCGGCCTCGCCTGGCTGTTCATGCGCAAGCGGCGGGCCCGCAGACAGCAGCCCGCGGACAGCCCGGTGCTCCGTGAGCCCGGACGCCGGTCGGGCAACCCGTACGCCTGGCGTGGCCCGGCCGCGGGCAACCGCCGCTGACATCGATCAGCCGACGGCGGCGGGAGTGCGGAACGTCTGCCGGTAGACCAGGGGGGACACCCCGACGGCGGCGTGGAGGTGCTGGCGGAGCGAGACCGCGCTGCCGAACCCGGCCTTCCTGGCGATCGCGTCGACCGGCAGGTCGGTGGTCTCCAGCAGGTGCCGGGCGTGCGCGATCCGCTGTCCGGCGAGCCACCTGGCCGGGCTGAGGCCGGTCTCCTCCCGGAACCTGCGGGTGAACGTCCGCACGCTCATGCGGGCGTGCGCGGCCAGGGCGGCGAGGTTGACCGGTTCCTCCAGGTGTTCGAGCATCCACGCACGGGTGGGCGCGGTGGTGGTCCCGGCGGGATCGGGCAGCGGCCGCTCGATGTACTGGGCCTGCCCGCCCTCCCGGAACGGCGGGGTGACGCACCGGCGGGCGGTGCGGTTGGCCACCTCGCTGCCGTGGTCACGCCGGATGACGTGCAGGCACAGGTCGATGCCCGCGGCCACGCCGGCCGAGGTCAGCACGTCGCCGTCGTCGATGAACAGCACGTCAGGGTCGAGCCGTACGCGGGGGAACAGCGCGCGGAAGTCCGCGGCGTTGCGCCAATGGGTCGTCGCGGGGCGCCCGTCCAGCAGGCCCGCGGCGGCCAGCACGAAGGCCCCGGTGCAGATCGAGATGAGCCGGGCGCGCCCCACGACGCCCCACAGCGCCGCGCGCACCTCCTCGTCGAGCGTGCCGTCCTCCAGTGGCGGCCCGCTGTGGATGCCCGGCACCACCACCGTGTCCGCCGTCGCGAGAACGCCCAGGTCGTGGTCGGGGACGATGCTGAAGCCGGCCTGGCCGCGCACCGGGCGGCCTCCGGGGGTGCAGGTGACGACCTCGTACAGCGGGCCGCGGTCGCGGGCGGCCCAGAACACCTGTCCGGGGATGCCCAGATCGAGGGTGGCGAAGTCGTCCAGGGCCAGTACGGCGACGCGGTGCATGGCCCGATTCTTTCACATGTTGACCTCCCGGCCACTGTCCCCACGGTGGACACAACGGGAGGATGCTCGCCATGAAGTCGCTGCATCGTGCGTGGATCGTCGCCGCCGTCGCTTTCGTCGCGATCATCGGGGCGGCCGGGTTCCGCGCCACGCCGGGCGTGATGATCACGCCGCTGGAGGACGAGTTCGGTTGGACGAGGGGCACGATCTCGCTCGCGGTCTCGGTGAACCTCATGCTCTACGGGCTGTGCGCGCCGTTCGCGGCGGCGCTCATGGACCGCTTCGGCATGCGCCGCGTCGTCGCCTGCGCCCTGCTGCTGGTGGCGACCGGCAGCGGCCTGACCGTGTTCATGACCGCGAGCTGGCAGCTCATCGCGCTGTGGGGCGTCCTGGTCGGGCTCGGCACCGGCTCGATGGCGCTCGTCTTCGCCGCCACGCTGACCGACCGCTGGTTCGTACGGCACCGCGGCCTGGTCACCGGCGTGCTGACGGCGGGAGGCGCGACCGGGCAGCTGATCTTCCTTCCGGTGCTCGCGCACCTGGCCGAGATGCAGGGCTGGCGGTGGGCCTCGGTCACGGTGGCGGGGGCCGCGCTCGCCGTCGTCCCCCTTGTGTGGTTCCTGCTCAGGGACACTCCCGAGGAGATCGGCCTGACCGCGCTCGGCGCGGCCGAGCCGGTCGTGCGCACGCCGGCCAAGGGCGCCGCCGCGCGGGCCGTACGCGTGCTGCGGGACGCGGCCCGCACCCGGCACTTCTGGTATCTCGCGCTCGGCTTCGCCATCTGCGGCGCGAGCACGAACGGCCTGGTCGGCACCCACTTCATCCCGGCCGCCCACGACCACGGCATGCCGGAGACCACCGCCGCCTCGCTGCTCGCCGTGATCGGGGTCTTCGACATCGCCGGCACCGTCTTCTCCGGCTGGCTGAGCGATCGGGTGGACCCGCGGCTCCTGCTCGTCGTCTACTACGCGCTGCGCGGACTGTCGCTGCTGGTCCTGCCGCAGTTGTTCGCCGCCACGGCCGAGCCGAGCATGTTGGTCTTCATCGTCTTCTACGGCCTCGACTGGGTGGCCACCGTGCCGCCGACCGTCGCGCTGTGCCGCAGGATCTTCGGCGCGGACGGCGCGGTGGTGTTCGGGTGGGTCTTCGCCTCCCACCAGGTCGGCGCGGCGTCGTCGCCACGGTGGCCGGGGTCACCCGCGACCACCTGGGGAACTACGACCTGGCGTGGTACGGCGCGGGCGTGCTGTGCCTGCTCGCCGCGCTCATGTCGTCCCGTATCGTCACGCGTGTCCGGGATCGCGGCGAAGCTGCGATCCTTGTCGGGTGACCGAACGCGTTCTTCCCCTGGTCGTACGGATCGAGCGGGCCGCGCCGCCGCGCCGCACCGACGCGCTGGAGGCGGCGGCGACGGCGGTGGTGCGCCTGCTGACCGTGCCCGGGACGGTGAGTGGCCCGACGAGGTCGCCGAGTGGCAGGACGGCCGGATCAGGAAGGTGGTCAGGCGGGCACGCGGCGCCGAGTGGCGGCGGGCGCTCGCCCTGCCCGGCATCACCGTCACCGTGCGCACGGCCGAGGTGCGGGTGCATCCGCCCGTGCCGCTCGACGACTGGCCGCGTGACCTCGCCCGGCTGCAGGTGTCGGGCACGGAGCTCTCCGACGACGCCGCCCCGCCGGAGGCGGGCCCCGACGACGTGGTGCTCTGGATCAACCCCCGCCTGGAGATGACGGCGGGCAAGGCGATGGCCCAGGCGGGGCACGGCGCCCAGTTCGCCTGGTGGGGTGCGGGCGAGGCGGACAGGGCGGCCTGGCGCGAGCGCGGCTTCGCCGTACGGGTCAGGACGGCCGGCCCGGACCGGTGGGACGCGCTGGCCGCGAGCGGGCTGCCGGTGGTCAGGGACGCCGGCTTCACCGAGATCGCACCGGGCTCCGCGACGGTGGTCGCCGACGCGCCATGGCTGCGGGTGGGCGTTCCCGAAGTGTGATGGGGAAGGCACCCGAAATACCGGGATTTGCCGTACGCTCCCGATCGTGTCACCTGGGGACTATGGGACGAAGGCCGTCCCCTCTTACATAGCGGCCGAGGCCGAGACCACTCCGCTACCGAAGATCACGGTCCCTGTGGCGCCGCCACCGGCGAGCTCGTCCAAGGGCCTCGGGGACCTGCCGATGCGGGTGGTCTATCGGGCGATCGCGGTCGCCGCGGGAGTCGTCGTCCTGGGGGCGGGCGCGACCGTCGTGCTGCTGAACCGGGACGACCCCGCCGCCACGGCCGCCGCGCCGCCGCCTCACTCCGCGGCCGTCGTCGTCCCTTCGGCCGCGTCGGCCTCGGCCGCGTCCGGCGCCGCCGCACCGGCCGCGGGCGCGGTGGCCACGCCCGGTCTCAGTCCTCTGTCGAGTCCACTGTCCAGCGCTCTGTCCAGCCCTGTCGCCAGCACCGGGACGAGCGCGACCCCCGGCACGACCGCGAGCGCCGCCTCGAGTCCGGCGGCCGGCGCGGACGCGGTCGATCCCGCGCTGGCGGCGGCCCTGAAGGACCCCCGCCTGCCCGCGCTGCCGAAGAACAGCCGCAGGCTCCGCAGCCTGCCCGGCCGGGCGGCCGCCACCCACGGCCTGGTCAAGGACCGGCGCTCCGGCGTCGCCCTGCCCCGCTTCACCAAGACATGGGCGCTGGCCAAGCCCGCGCCCTTCGCCTCCCGTCAGCTGCTGCCCAAGGTCAAGGGCGCGTCGTACCGCGGGATGCTGGTCTCCTGCCCCGTGCCGATCCCCGAGCAGAAGACGCTGCGCGACACCGCCTTCCTGGCCGCCCGGTGGACGCTCAACCATCACCCCTCGGGCGCGACGATCACCTGGACGGCCTCCCAGCCCTTCAAGGCGGGCAAGCGGGAGGGCTGGCTGCTCGGCTACACCGTGCACTACACGCTCAAGGGCAAGAAGCGGGTCTCCGCCGCGGCGCTGGCCCTCGTGGACGTGCCGGAGAAGAAGCCCGCGGTCGTGTTCGTCACGATCCCCGACAGCCAGAAGAAGCGCTGGCACGACATCAACAAGGTGATGTCGTCCGTCAAGGCGCTCTAGCAGGAGCGCGGGCGCCGCCACAGGCGGTTGGTCAGGAGCACGGCCACCGCCAGCCCCGCCGTGGTGAGGGCGCCGCCCTCGCCGACCATCCAGGCCGACCTGTCGTGCGCCGACGTCATCGCCTCGGCCACGAAGTACAGCGACGCGTTCATCGTGGCGTGGAGCACCAGGACCGGCCAGATGCTCCGCGTACGCAGGCGCAGCCACACGAGCGGAAAGGCCAGCGTGACCGTCTGGAGCGTGAACATCAGCAGCGCGTACGGCACCGGCACGCCCTTCTCGACCGCCCCCGGCACGAACAGCATCAGCGGGTAGTGGAACGAGGCCCAGGCCAGGCCGAGGATCACCGCCGTCGCGGCCGGGCCCCGGCGCGCGGCGAGCCTCGTGACGAGCAGGGAGCTCCAGCCGAGCTGCTCGCCGAGCGCCAGGACGACGAACGGCGCCACGCCGGGAACGAGGCCGAGCACCACGCCGAGCGCCGGATGCAGCCCGGTGGACGCGGCGAGGTTGCCCGGGTCGAAGCGGGCGGCGCCGGTCAGCCAGGCCGTGCCGTACGCGAGGCCGGTGCCGAGGACGGGCACGGCCCACGCGGCGGCGAGCGTGCGCCAGGGCACCCGGTGGAAACCCCAGTCCCACGGCGCGGACACCGCCGCCGGCCAGGCACGCGACGAGCGCGGCGAGCGCGGGCATGAACGCCTGACTGTAGACGGCGATCTGGATGCCGATCGGGGCGTCGCCGATCCGGTTGAGGTCGGCGCCCTGCGAGACGGCGAGGGCCACGACAGGTAGCACGAGGGCGGCCAGGGTGACGCCGTACACAGCGAGCCGCGGCTCGCGGGCGGCGGGAGCGACGGCCTCGATGGGGATGGTGGTTGACGGGTTCGTTCGCATGGGCCGATTGCAGCGCCCCGGCGGTCCCGTCCGCCTGAGGGCCGGATCCCTTTCCCGTCCCGGCGTCCGGGCCCAAGAGGGTCCCGGGTGGGACGGGACCCGGGTCCCATTCCCTTCGAGTGGAGGAATGTCCAATGATGTCCTGATGCGAAGCAGTACGTGGCCCCGATGGCTCTGGGCGATCCCCGTCCTGTGCGGGGCGGCCGTCGTCGCCGGCGTCGCACTCACCACGGTCGTGCCCGCGCCGGACACCACCTATCTGGTGCTCGACGCGGTCGTCGGACTGACCTGCCCGGCGGTCGGCGTGCTGATCCTGTCGCGGTCGCCGCGGCACCCCATCGGCCGGCTGTTCTGCCTGAGCGGCGCCGGGCTGGCGCTCCAGGCGCTGTCCGGGGGATACGCCGCGTACGCCCAGCCGCACGGGCTGCCCGGCGCCCTGCTCGCCGCGTGGGTGACGAACTGGGTGTTCTTCACCGGTTTCGGGCCGCTTCTGCTGCTGCCGCTGCTGCTGCCCGACGGACGGCTGCCGTCGCCGCGCTGGCGGCCGGTGCTGGTCGCGGCCGTCGCCGCGATGGCGGTGCTCCAGGTCATGCTCATGCTCCGCGACCGCATCTGGGTCTGGGGACACGAGGTGCCCAGCTCCTTTGGGTTCGTCCCCACGGATCCCGTCGCGGAAGTCGCCTTCGGCGTGGTGGTGACCGGGCTGGCCCTGTCGGGGGTCGCGGCGCTGGCCACCCGGGTCACGCGCTCGGACAACAGGCGCCGCCTCCTGCCGGTGTTCGCGGCCGTCGTCGCGGTGGGGCTCTCGGTCGTCGCCGACACCCTGCTGCCGCCCGACCCGCCCGTGGGGGTGTGGCTGCAGGCCGCGGCACTGCCGCTGTTCCCCGCGGCCACGGCGGTCTCGATCTTCCGCTACCGGTTGTTCGAGATCGAGGTGCTGATCCGGCGCACCGTCGTGTACGCGCTGGTCACGGTCGTGCTGCTGGGGGCCTACCTGGTCACCGTGGCCACGATCGGCACGCTCCTGCGAACCGGGAGCGGAGTCCTCCAGCCGCTCGCCGCCACCGCCGTCGTCGCGCTGGCGTTCGCACCCGTACGCGACGCCGCGCAGCGGGCCGTCGGCCGTCTGCTGTTCGGCAACCGGGGCGACCCGGCCGCCGCGCTGTCCCTGCTCGGCCAGCGCCTGGAGTCGTCGGCCGAACCGACGCGGCTGCTCGACCGCGCGGCGGAGACCGTGGCGCACACGCTGCGGCTGCCCGCGGTCGCCGTGCTCGCGGCCGACGGCACGCCGGTCTGCGCCGAGGGCGGGGTCCCCGCCGACGGCGTACGGCTGCCGCTCGTCGTGGGCGGACGCGTGGAGGGGGAGCTGCGCGCCGCCCCCCCGCTCGCCGGGCGAAGCCCCTGTCGGCGGCCGACCTGGCCGTGCTCGACGACCTCGCCCGTCAGCTCGCGGTCGCCCTCGCCGCCGTGCGGCTCGCCACTGAGGTGCAGACGTCACGGGAGCGGCTGGTCATCGCCAGGGAGGAGGAACGGCGCAGGCTCCGCCGTGACCTCCACGACGGTCTCGGGCCCGGCCTGGCCGCCATCGGCGTACGGCTCGACGTGATAGAGGCCACCGCCACGGGCGTGTCGCCGGCCGTGCGGTCGTCGCTGTCGGAGGTCAGGCAGCTCGTCCAGGGCCTCGTCGGCGACGTGCGGAGAATCGTCCACGACCTGAGGCCGCCGGCGCTGGACGAGCTCGGGCTGGCCGGGGCCCTGGAGGACCTGGCCCTGGACACGGAGGAGGCCGCGGAGGGCGGCCCGGCCGTCATGGTCCGGGTGCCGGAGCCGCTGCCCGAGTTGCCCGCCGCCGTCGAGGTGGCGGCCTACCGCATCGCTCAGGAGGCCCTGGCCAACGCCCTGCGTCACGCGCGGGCCCGGACCATCGAGATCGTCGCCGGGATCGAGCGGGACGGACTGGTCCTGCGCGTCCGCGACGACGGCCGGGGACTGCCCGAGCCGCTCGTCGAGGGTGTGGGATCGGGCAGCATGAGAGAGCGCGCCGCGGAACTCGGCGGCGTGTTGCGCAGGACGTCCGCCTCAGGGGCGGGCACGACGGTGGAGGCGGTGCTGCCGCTGTGATCGACCCCAAAGCCGACCCCAAGGCCGATTCCACGACCGACCCGGAGGCCGACCCCACGGCCGATCCCGAGGCCGCCGAGCCGGTGCGCGTCCTGCTGGTGGACGACCACCCGCTGCTGCGGCACGGCCTGCGGGCGCTGCTCGAACAGGTCGGCGGCGCCGAGGTGGTGGGCGAGGCGGGAGACGGCGACGAGGCCGTCGCCCTCGCCCTGTCGCTGCGGCCCGACGTGGTCGTGATGGACCTGGTGATGCCGGGCACCTCGGGGATCGAGGCCACCCGCCGGCTGATCGACCGCGACCCCGCCCTGGGCGTGCTCGTGCTGACGATGAGCGAGGACGACGCGTCGGTGTTCGCCGCCCTGCGGGCGGGCGCGCGCGGCTACGTCCTCAAGGGCACGGGCGGGGCGGAGTTCATCGCCGCCGTCCGGGCCGTCGCCAGGGGCGAGGCCGTGTACGGCCCCGCGGTGGCCCGGCGCATCCGCAGGTTCCTGGCGCCGGGCCCGGCCGTCACGCCGTTCCCCGAGCTCACCGCCAGGGAGCGGGAGATCCTCGACCTGCTCGCGTCCGGCAGGTCGAACGCGGAGATCGCCCGCGCCCTGTTCCTCAGCCAGAAGACCGTGAAGAACCACCTGACGTCCGTCTTCGCCAAGCTCCAGGTGGCCGACCGGGCGCAGGCCGTGGTGCGCGCCCGCCGCGCCGGTCTCGGCGAGTGAGGGGGATGGCCGGGCTCAGTGCTCGGCGAGGACGATCACGGAGTCACCGGGAGCGAACGTCATCGCCCGGGACCGGTCCGGGTTGAGCACGACGCCGTAGTGGGGCGGCTCGCCGACCCTCGCCGCCACGCGGTATCCGATCGCGGTCTCGCCGCGCCGCAGGGCCGACTCCACGATCGTGCGGAAGGCGACGGGTGTGCCGGTGGTCACATAGTTCTCCACGGGCCGCGGGTAGACCTCCGAGCCCGCGGAGTCGAAGAGCTGCCCGAAGACCTCGGCGAGGTGCGGGTTCTCGGCGAGCTGCGCGAGCAGCAGGCCGATGACGGTGTCGCTGATCACGATGTCGTCGGCCTCGGTGACCTCGGCGAGCGAGCGGTTGTTCTCGTCGTGCATCTCGCTCACGATCGAGTACTTCTCGCCGAGGGTCGCCTGCATGTCGCGCAGTTGCAGCAGCGTCATCAGCGTCCGGGTGTCGGCGTGGCGCGGGGCGTACCGGTCGTCGGAAAGCACGATGACGTGCTGGTAGACGCCGACGCCGAGGGACTCCAGGGCGTACCTGTCGGTGCCGTCGCACTCCTTGACGTTCACCGTCAGGTTGGCGAGGTTCGCCAGGCCTGCCCCGGCGCCGGGATGGTCACTGGCGACGTCGAGCACCGACCCGGGGGTCACGTAGCCGTCCAGGTAGCGGATGATCCGCGCGGCCCGGCCGTTCCAGCCGAGCATCAGCGTCCGCTCGGCGGCCGGCTCGGGGGCTCGCGCGGGGACGATCTGCCGTTCGTCGGCGGGCGCCGTGCCGTTGGCCAGGCGGATGAGGGAGTCGTCCTGGGCGAGCACGACGAGTTCGTCTGAGGTCCCGATCACCGTGTCCGGCGGCGGGTTGAGCACCACGCCGCCGGGCCCGCGCAGGCCGAGGACGGTCGCGGTCGCGTACGCGTCGAGTGCCTCGCCGTACGACTTGCCCGCCACGGAGGGTTCGCGGCGCAGGTACATCTCGCCGCCGTCGAAGTTCAGCAGGTCCATGCAGACCACAGACACGCCGGACTGGCGGGACGACTGCACGATCAGCCGGGCGGCGATGTCGTCGCTGTCGACCAGGTGGACGCCCCGCCCGCCGGCGAGCCGGGCGGCGGCCATGTTGCGCGAGGAGGCGACGGCGGCGATGACCGGAGGATGGTCCCCGGCCCGCTTGGCCAGCGCGAGCAGGGTCTTGATGACGTGCGCGTCCGGGTCGTCCTTCTCGGGGGACAGCACCACGACCGTACGCGCGGTGCTCAGGCTCATCAGGTCGAGGTCCGCCGGCTCTGTGGGACTGCCGGTGCGGCAGACCAGCCGTGTCCTGCCGGTGTCGCCCACCCGCGCCCGGATGGCGTCCTCCATCGTCGGCTTGTCCTTGTCGGCCAGGATCGCGATGACCGAGCCGCGCTGGCTGGCGTGTGCCTTCACCAGTTCGGAGACGATCGTGTAGAGCTGCTCGGACCAGCCGAGGATGACCGTGTGGCCGCTCTCGATGACGCGTGAACGCCCCTTGCGCAGTTCCTCGATCTTGCCGCGCAAACCGGCGGAGAGCACGCCCACGAGGATGCTGACGATGAAGATGCCGCCGAGGGAGGCGCCCAGCATGATGGCGAGGAAGGGCGCCGTCCCGGCGTCTCCGGCGATCTTTCCCGGGCTGAGCGCGTGCATGAGCGACAGCCACAGCACCCCCGGCCAGCCGTCGTGCCGGAGCGCCTCGTCGGGGGTGAGCCACATGGTGAGCGCGCTGATCACCACGATGAGTACCAGCGACACCAGGGCCAGCCAGCCGATGAGGGCGGCCGTGCCCTTGGCCATGGTGTTGTCGAACCAGTAGCGCGCACGCTCTTTGACCGTGGCTTTTGACACCGGCATCCCCCGCAAATGATCGGCAAACGCCAGACATAGTAGAAGCGACTAGGCTTGAGCGTGTGACGCACCTGGTTCTCGCCTCCGCCTCGCCCGCCCGCCTCGGTGTGCTGCGGGCGGCCGGGCTCGATCCCAAGGTGATCGTCAGCGGCGTCGACGAGGACGCGATCACGGCCGGAACCCCTGGGGAGCTGTGCCTGAAACTGGCCGTGGCCAAGGCGGACGCCGTCTCCCGGACGCTCGGCGACGGCATCGTGATCGGCTGCGACTCGGTGCTCGAACTCGACGGCGTCGCGTACGGCAAGCCGGGGACGCCGGAGAACGCGGTGCGCCGCTGGCACATGATGCGGGGCAGGACCGGCCGGCTGCTGACCGGGCACTGCGTGGTCGACGTGGCCGCGGGCCGCAGGGTGTCCGAGGTGGCGGCAACCGTGGTGCGGTTCGGCACGCCGTCGGACGAGGAGATCGAGGCGTACGTCGCCAGCGGGGAACCGCTGGGCGTGGCGGGGTCGTTCACGCTCGACGGCCTGGGCGGCTGGTTCGTGGAGGGCATCGAAGGCGACCACGGCAACGTGCTCGGCATCTCGCTGCCCCTGCTTCGCCGCCTTTTCGCCGATCTGGGCGTGCCGGTGACGACCTTGTGGCGCTAGCCTGCCCGCCATGAGTGGCATCGGGCGGCCCGCCGGACGGCGCGGCGTCGGCGGTTTCGCCGAGGGGATCGGTTTCTGCTTCCGGGGACTCGGCTGGGTCGCCCGGCATCCCCGCTGGTGGGTGTTCGGGCTGATCCCGGCCCTGATCGCCCTGGTGCTCTACGCCCTGGCGCTGGTCTGGCTGGGCACGCACGCGACCGACGTGGCGGCCTGGGCGACGCCGTTCGCGGACGACTGGGGCTGGCGCGACGGGTTCCGCACGCTGGTCGGCGTGATGATCTTCGTGGCGGGTCTCGCGCTCGCCGTGCTGACGTTCACCGCCGTCACGCTGGTGATCGGCGACCCCTTTTACGAGAAGCTCTCGGAGAAGGTCGAGGAGGACCTGGGCGGGCCCCCCGACGGTGGCGACCTGCCTTTCTGGGCGTCCCTGTTCCGGTCGATCCGCGACAGCCTCGTCACGCTCTGGTGGGTCCTGCTGTTCTCCGTGCCGTTGTTCGTGCTCGGCTTCGTGCCGGTCGTCGGGCAGACCGTGGTGCCCGTGGTGGGGGCGTTCGTCTCCGGGTTCTTCCTCACGGTCGAACTGACCGCCCTGGCGATGGAACGCCGGGGTCTGCGGCGCAAGGAGCGTTTCGCCGTGCTCCGGTCGAACATGTCCGCCTCGCTCGGGTTCGGCGTGCCGCTCTTCGTCGCGTTCATGGTGCCGCTCCTGAGCGTCGTACTGATGCCCGGCGCGGTCGCCGGCGCCGCCATGCTCGTCCGCATGCGGCTGGCGCCGGCGGCCGCCCCGGGCAATCAGGCACCGGGCAATCAGGCACCGGGAGGTCAGGCCAGGGACACGAGACCGGCGTAACCGGAGTTCCACATGTCCTCGACCCCGTCGGGCAGCAGCAGGACGCGGTCGGGGCGCAGGGCCTCCACGGCCTTCTCGTCATGGGTGACCATCACGACGGCGCCCTGGTAGGAGGCGACCGCCGCCAGCACCTCGTCCCGGGACGCCGGGTCGAGATTGTTGGTGGGCTCGTCGAGCAGCAGCACGTTGGCCTGCGAGCTGACCAGGGTGGCCAGCGCCAGACGGGTCTTCTCGCCGCCGGACAGCACGCCCGCGGGCTTGCCCGCGTCGTCCCCGACGAACAGGAACGAGCCGAGGATCCGGCGCACCTCGCCGTCGCCCAGGTGCGGCGCGGCGGCGGCGAGGTTCTGGGCGACGGTGCGCGCCGGGTCGAGCGTGTCGTGCTCCTGCGCGAAGTAGCCCAGCCGCAGACCGGGCCCGTGCACCACGCGGCCCGAGTCGGGGCGTTCCCGTCCGGCCAGGATCTTCAGCAGCGTGGTCTTGCCCGCGCCGTTGAGACCGAGCACGACGAGCCGGCTGCCCCGGTCCACGGCCAGGTCCACACCGGTGAGCACCCGCAGGTCGCCGTACGCCTTGGTCAGGCTGATCGCGCCGAGCGGGGTGCGGCCGCAGGGGGCGGGCTCGGGCAGCCGGATGCGGGCGACCTTCTCGGCGCGGCGGACCGGCTCCACCGCGGCCAGCATGCGGTCGGCCCGGCGCGCCATCTCCTTGGCCCGTACGGCCGTGGCCTTGCCGGCGCGCATCCTGTCGGCCTGGGCGTGCAGCGCGGCGGCCTTGCGTTCGGCGACGGCCCGCTGCCGGGCGCGTCCGCGCTCGGCGGCGTCACGGTCGGCCAGGTAGGTGCGCCAGCCGGTGTTGTGCACCTCCAGCGCGGCCCGGTCGGCGTCGAGGCGCCAGATCCTGTTCACGGTGTCGTCGAGCAGCGCGGTGTCGTGGCTGATCAGGACCAGCCCGCCGGTGCGGCTCGCGAGGTACGACCGGAGCCAGGCCACCGAGTCGGCGTCCAGGTGGTTGGTGGGCTCGTCGAGCAGCAGCGTGCCCTGCTCGGCGAACAGGATGCGGGCGAGTTCGACCCGGCGGCGCTGACCGCCGGACAGGGTGCCGACCCGCTGGGTCATGACCCGGTCGGGCAGGCCGAGCCCGGCGGCGATGCGGGCGGCCTCGGCCTGCGCGGCGTACCCGCCGCGGGCCTCGAACTCCGCCTCGGCCCGGACGTACCGCCGCATCGCCTGCTCCTGCAGGGCGGGGTCGGCCATGGCCGCCTCGGCGGCGCGCAGCGCGCGCTCGGCCTCGTCGAGGCCGCGGGCCGACAGGATGCGGCCGGCGACGGTGAGGGACGGATCGGCCGCCGCAGGATCCTGCGGGAGATAGCCGACCTGGCCGGTCCGGGTGATGGTGCCCGCGGCCGGCTGCAGTTCGCCGGCCAGGGTCTTCAGCAGGGTGGTCTTGCCCGCGCCGTTGCGGCCGACCAGGCCGACGCGGTCGCCGGGGGCGACGTGGGCGGTGACGTCCGACAGCAGGAGACGGGCGCCGACGCGCACGTCGACACCGCGAAGGGTGATCATTTGATGACGCTCCGGAGAAGCTCAAGGACACACGGGTGGCGTGGAAGCGGGTGTCCGAGCTAAGAGATCCGGGGCGTGGACATGGCGCCGAGTGTAGGCCGCGTGCCCCGCCCGGTGCCAACGGTTTTCCGGCTGACCGGTTGTCCACAGGAGGACGCTTGTCCCCAGAACGCGCTTCGGCCGTCGTGGGGGCGCGGTCGTCCGGCGAGGCTTGCGGCCATGACGATCCCGAAGCTCGTGCTCTCCTCGCCGGCGGACATCCTCGCCGCCGTGCCCTACCTCGTCGGGTTCCACCCCGCCGACAGCCTCGTCGTGACCGGCGTCACCGGCCCGGAGGTGCGGCTGACGACGCGCTGGGACCTGCCGGTCGCCTCCGGGGACCTCGACCGGCTGGTCACGCTGCTGCGCCGCGAGTCGGTGACCGCCGCGTTCGTCGTCGGCTACGGTCCCGGCGCCCTGGTGACCCCGGCCGTCGACACGGTGACCCGGCTGCTGCACGCCGGAGGCATCCGGGTGGCCGAGAGCCTCCGGGCCGAAGGCGGGCGCTACTGGTCCTACTCCTGCGGCAGCGCGACCTGCTGTCCCCCCGAAGGCACGCCGTACGACACCGAGCGCAGCCACGTCGCCGCCGAGGCCGTGATGCACGGGCTGGTCGCCCTGCCCGACCGGGGCAGCCTGCGGCGCTCGGTCCAGCCGTGCGGCGGAGCGGCGATGCGGCAGGTCACCCTCCGCGTCATGGCCGATCTGCGGGCCGTGCCCGAGCCCGGGGGATCGGTCGCGGACGAGACGGCCGCGCGGTTCGTGGCCGAGGGGCTGGCGCGGGTGCGCAGAGCCATCGGCCTGTACGACTCGGCAGGCAGGCTGGACGACGAGGGCGCCGCCCGGCTCGGGCTCGACCTCGCCGTGGTCAGAGTGCGCGACGAGGCGTGGGCGTTGATCGACGACCGGGACGCGCACATCGCACTGTGGCGCGATCTCACCCGCCGGCTGGAGCCGGGCCACGTCGCGCCCGCGGCCTCACTGCTGGCGGCCGCCTCCTGGCATCGGGGGGAGTGCGCGCTCGCGGGGATGGCGCTGGAGCGCGCGCTCGCCGCCGACCCCGGCTATTCGATGGCGCTCCTTCTCCGGCAGGCCCTGGTGCACATGATGTCCCCCGCCATGCTCCGCGACCGCATGCCGACGCCGGAGGAGCTCGACGAGGAGATGGGCCCTCCCCGGGCGATCTGGCTCGCACCGCTGCGCGCACTGCTGGCCAGGGACCTGCCCGATCCGGTCTCCGCGACGGCCCCGGGCCGCGGTCAGTCCGCGTCGCCGCCCTGAGCCTGACGACGACGCTCGTTGTAGGCCCGCATCCGGGCGGGGTAACCCGTGAGCTGCACGTCGTACACCGGAAGGGCGAGATCCCTGGCGACCTTGGCGATCACGGCGGGAGCTCCGACGCGGCGACGGGTCCACTCCCCGTCGTGGGCCACGGCCACCGCGGTGGTGTCGGTCGCGAAGGTCTCGGGCTCGACGTAGAACTCGACTCCACGCCGGGTCTTGGCGAACTCGATGAGGGCCTCGATGTCGGCGTCGGTCGCCTCGCGGTCGAACTTGGCCACGCGGGCGCCCCGGCGCCGCCGGAGCCCGTAGCGATCTCGCCATCTCATAGTGCTTGTATACATCGCCGTGGATCACGATGGCGTTAAGTGAACGGTCTCGGGGCGATGTCGGGGATGTCCCTGATGCCGCCGGGTGCGTACGCGGCACAAGATGGAGGCAGACTCGAAGAGAGCCGAGCAGTCGATCGACGGAAGGCGAAGCTGTGATGCCCGCGGCAGCGACACCACCATGGCCGGGCAGTGCCCCGATGCCACACCCCCAGTTGCGCGTCACCAACCAGGACCGCGAACAGGTGGTCGAGCACGTCAAAGCGGCCTACGCCGAGGGCAGGCTCGACAAGCACGAGATGGACGAGCGGCTGCACCTGGCGATGACCGCGCGCACGCACGCCGATCTCGTGCCCATCATGAACGACCTGTACGGCACCCGCCCGGCGTACGTGCCCCGGCCGCCCGCGTACCGGGCCGCGGTCCCCGACGGCGGAGACCGGGTCGGGGCGGCGGCCTCGCACCTGTTCGCGCTGCTGGGGTTGTTCATCATCGGCCCGCTGCTGATGATGGTGACCGCGGGGCGGACGTCCCCCTACATCAGGAAGCACGCGGTGGAGTCGCTCAACTTCCACCTCACCGTCCTGGGTGCGACGGTGCTGCTGCCGTTCACCGTCGTCGGCGTCGTCCTGCTGCCGGTCATCTGGGTCGTCGGACTGGTGCTGTGCATCGTCGGCGGGGTGTCGGCGCTCGCCGCCACCGAGTTCCGCTACCCGCTGACCATCCGCCTGATCAAGTAACGCGTGAGGCGGCTTCAGGTCAGGGCATGAGCGCGCGGACCGCGGCCACGGTGTCGGCCTCCTCCGGCCGCTTGTCGGCCGGTAGCGCAGCACGCGGGCGAAGCGCAGCGCCATGCCGCCGGGGTAGCGGCTCGACCGCTGCACGCCGTCGAAGGCGATCTCCACGACCAGCACGGGCTTGAGCGTGACGACGTAGCCGTCCACCGGCCCCTCCGCCAGCCGCAGGAACTGCTCGGTCTGCCAGGTCAGCAGTTCGTCGGTGAGGCCCTTGAACGTCTTGCCGAGCATCACGAAACCGCCGGTCTCCGGGTCGTAGGCGCCGAGGTGCAGGTTGGACAGCCAGCCCCGGCGCGTCCGCTGCCCCACTCGGCGGCCAGCACGACCAGGTCGAACGTGTGCCGCGGCTTCACCTTGACCCAGCCCGCCCCCCGCCGGCCCGCGGCGTACGGCGTGCGCAGCGACTTCACCACGACGCCCTCGTGGCCCCGCCGTACGGCGTCGCCGAAGAACGCCTCGGCCTCCTCGGCGTCCGCCGTGACGAGCCGAGGTGTGATCAGCTCGGCCGGGACCGCGGCCTCCAGCGCGGAGTGCCGCTCCTCGTCCGGCAGGTCGAGCAGGTCGGCGCCGCCCACGCGCAGGGCGTCGAAGAAGAAGACGGTCAGCGGCACGGTCGCGCGCAGCGACGCGACGTCGGTCCTGCTGGCCACCCGGCCCGAGGTGACCTGGAACGGCTCGGGGCGGCCGTCCGGGCGCAGCGCGATGACCTCGCCGTCGAGCACGAGATCGGTCCCGGGCAGGCCGAGCACGGCCTCCACCAGCTCGGGGACCTGCGCGGTGATGTCGTCGAGCGTGCGGGTGAAGACGGCGACCCGGTCGCCCGACCGGTGGGCCTGGACCCGCACGCCGTCGAGCTTCCACTCCACGGCGGCAGGGACGCCGGCCTTCTCCAGCGCGGCGGTCACGCTGGGCGCGCTCTGCGCGAGCATCGGCGCCACCGCCCGCCCGACCTCCAGGTGGAACGCCTTCAGCTCCGCGACGCCGCCGCGCAGCGCGGCCGCGCCGACGGCGGGCAGCGAGCCGCGCAGGGTCAGGGCCCGGCGCACCTCGCCGCGGGCACGTTCGCGGCCATGGCGACCGCCTCGATCATCACCCCGTTGAGCGCCCCCTGGCGCAGCTCGCCGGTCAGCAGCCGGTGCAGGAACGACTGCTCCTGCCGGGTAAGGGCGCCGAACAGCTCGCCGAGCAGGTCACGGCGCGCGGCCTGCGAACCCGACCCGGACTGCGACTTGACGCGTTCGAGCAGCGCGTCGACCTGCGTCAGGGTCGCCGTGGCGATCTGACGTGGCTCGGGGAGGTCGGACAGGCTCCGCCAGCCCACCCCGATCTGGCGCTGCGGCAGCTCACCGGACAGGTAAGCGATGGCGATCTCGGCCTCGTCCGGTCCCACCCTGCCGAGCAGCTCGGCGAGGTGCCTGATCTTGGCGAGCCGCGCCGAGTCCGCGGCGACGGCCGCGGACGTCCTGGCAAGGTCGATCAGCAACACACCGTAATCCTGCCTCACCACAGCGCCAGATGCCCAGGCCGGGGGTCGGACACGACCCCGTGCCGCGGCCGCCAAGGTGTGCCCGGGGCAGAGATCGGCGGGAGGGGCGCTAGCTGTAGTGGCGCGCGCGCGGCCACAGCTCGCGCCAGGGCCGGACGGGGTCGCGGCAGACCGTGATCGGCACATCCTGTTCCTCGCCCGGCATCCCGCTCAGCCTGCCCGCGAGGGTGCAGCGGGCGAAGACGGCGCCGAGGTCGGCGGGCGGGTAGCCGACGGACACGACCACCCGCGTGCCCTCCGGCGGCGGTCCCCACCACCACAGCTCGTTGTGGCCGCTGTAGACCGCGGGCAGCCGGAACTCGTCCGCCCAGCGGCGCAGCGCGCCGGCCTCGCCGTAGTTCGCCGCGAGCAGCACCGCACCGGCGCGCTCGCCGGCGGGCAGGCCGCTCACCACCCGGGCCGTCTGCGCCGCCACATCGCGCATGCCCACCGACTCACGGGCGACCTCGTTGATGGCGGCGACCGGCGTGCCGGCGAGCGACGCCGCCGGGACGACCGGCAGCGCCACGACCACCGCCACCACGGCGTCGACCGCCAGCGCCGCGACCAGCACTCCCCGCCTCCGCCACCCGGCCGCCGTCACGCAGCCGGCCGCGAACAGGTAGAGCAGGAACGCGCCGGTGTAGTCGGGGCGGCCCCCCGAATAGAGGACCAGCGCGCAGGCCACGGGGTAGGCGATGGCGAGGGAGCGGACCCGCCGGTTCCGCCACAGCCGCAGCCAGCCCGCCACGCAGACCACCGCCTGCACGGGCCCGAGCAGCACGATCTGAAGGGGGACGAAGGTGGCGCGGTTGTCGGCGCCCTCGTCGATCCTCAGCGCCTGGGCCATCTGGAACTGCGGCCAGTCGTGCGTCGCCTGGTAGAGCAGGTTGGGTGAGGCGATCGCCAGAGCCAGGAGGGCGCCGGCCCACAGTCGCCTGTCCCGCAGCACCTCGCGCGGGCCGGCCACGAGGATGCCCAGGCCCACGCTGCCCAGCAACACCACGATCAGGTCGCGGTTGTACGCGGCGACCCCGGACAGCGCTCCTACCCAGAGCCAGTAGCGCCCGTCCCCTCTGAGTAGCACCCGGAGCAGGCACAGCGTGACAGCGCTCCAGAGCACGAGATCGGGGGTGAGGGTCAGCAGGGCGTGACCGGCCACGAGAGGCAACACGGAGGTCGCCGTCCCGGCCGCGGCGAGGACCTGGGCCGCACGTCCGCCACCAAGCTCGCGGGCGGTCAGCGCGACGAGCACGACCAGAGCCCCGGCGCACAGGGCGGGCACGATCCGCAGCGCGACGACCGTGTCCCCGAAGATCGCCGTGGACACCCGGGCGATCATCGGCGTCAGCGGCGGGGTGTCGAAGTATCCGAGCCGCGGCCGCTCGCCCAGCATGCGGAAGTACAGCTCGTCGCGGTGGTAGCCGTACCAGGGGCTCACGGCGAGCAGCACGGCCACGGTCGCGGCGGCGATCGCGGGCACGGCCCGGGGCGGCCCGGTGAGCGGAGCGCCCGCCCGGAGGTCACCGCCGGGGGCCGTCCTGCCGGCGTCGTCGCGTGTCGTCGGCGTGCCGCCCGTCACCTGGTCGTCCGCGGTCACGCCGGCCTCCCGGAAGCCGGCGTTCGCAGGGGGCCGTCCTGAGGGCGGCCGTGATGGGAGGGACCCCGATCGAGGGGGCCCATGCGGCGGTGGTTCGGGAGGGCATGGTCCACGCGGTCATCATCCTCGAACCGCTCCCGTCCTCCTATCCCCGAATCCGGAGCGCCGCCGTCGCCTCGCCGGTGTCCCGGTCAGCCGACGCCGAGCAGGTCGACGACGAAGATGAGCGTCTCACCGGGCTTGATGAGGGCGCCCGCGCCGCGGTTGCCGTACCCGAGGTGCGGGGGGATCGTCAGACGGCGCCGTCCGCCGACCTTCATGCCGGCCACGCCGCGGTCCCAGCCGGCGATGACCCGGCCGCCGCCGAGCGGGAACTGGAACGGCTGGCCGCGGTTCCAGGAGGCGTCGAACTCCTCACCCGTGGAGAACGCCACCCCGACGTAGTGGACGGTCACGTTCTGCCCGGGCTTGGCCTCCGGCCCGTCCCCCTCGACGAGATCGACGATCTCCAGGTCCGCGGGCGGCGCGCCCTCGGGAAAGTCGATCTCGGGCTTCTCCAGTGCCACGTGGGCCTCCTGTTCTGTGTTTGCCCAACTGTTCTGTATGTGCCCGAAGGCGCTTCGGTGCCGGAAGTTCCGGCCGGCTGACGACTCTACCGGGGACGGCCGACACGACGACGCCTTCCCCACGCGGGGTGGGGAAGGCGTCGGAATTCCGGAGGATGACGAGGGTTACGGGCGACGGCCCCTCGACAGGCCCGCCCGGTCGTCGTCGCGCGCCTCCTCGGCACGGCCTTCATCCGCACGAGCCTCATCCGCGCGGGCCTCATCCGCGTCGGTCACCGGGTAGCCGGTGGCCTGCGGAGCGGTGTCACGCGCCGCGAGCGGTGACGTGACGGGCCCGGCCGACGGCGGACGCTGGACCACGACGGTGTCGGCCGGCTGCACGCCGCCCTGCAGCAGCGCCTGGGCCTGGTCGAGCATGGGAGAGGCCACCAGCACGTCGTAGCGCCCGGCGACGATCGAGCTCCTGGACGAGAAGTCGCGCGTCCCGCCGGTGAAGGCGTGGCTGGTGAAGCCGAAGGCGGCGCCGGCGATGGCGCCCCAGAGGATCGACCACAGCACCAGCCCGAAGAACGAGGTCGTGGCCGAGGTGAACAGCCCGAGGAACAGGCCGACGATGAGTCCGAACACCGCGCCGGTGATCAGGCCGGACAGCGCGGCCCTGCCGTTGGTGAGCCGCCCGGTGACGGTCTCCTCCAGGCGCAGGTCGCTGCCGACGATCGCGGTGTTCTCCACCGGGAACCCGGCGTCGGACAGGGTGTCGACGGCGCGCTGCGCCGCCGCGTAGTTGTCGTAACTGACCAGCAGCCGTCTGTCGACCGCCGGACTGACCGGCCCTCCGGCCGGGGAGTACTGCATGATCGCCTCCGCGGGGTAGTGCGGTCGGTAACACGGACGCACTACCCCCAGAGAGCTCGATATTCCTGTACGGAATAGGAGGAGTCACCAGCTTTGGTGCAGCGGCATGCCCTCGCTGTAGCCGGATGCGCTCTGCACGCCGACCACCGCCCGCTCGTGGAACTCCTCCAGAGTGGTGGCGCCCGCGTACGTGCAGGAGGAACGCAGACCGGCCACGATGGCGTCGACCTGGTCCTCCACGCTGGGCCGTGCCGGGTCGAGGTACATCCGGGAGGTCGAGATGCCCTCCTCGAACAGCGCCTTGCGGGCCCGCTCGAACGGCGAGTCCTCGGCGGTGCGCAGCCGTACGGCACGGGCCGAGGCCATGCCGAAGTTCTCCTTGTACTTGCGCCCGTCCGGGGCGGTGCGGGTGTCGCCGGGCGACTCGTACGTGCCGGCGAACCACGAACCGATCATGACGTTGGAGGCTCCCGCGGCGAGCGCCAGCGCGACGTCGCGGGGGTGGCGCACGCCGCCGTCGGCCCACACGTGCCGGCCCAGGCGGCGGGCCTCGGCGGCGCACTCCAGAACGGCCGAGAACTGCGGCCGTCCCACGCCGGTCATCATCCGGGTCGTGCACATGGCGCCCGGGCCCACGCCGACCTTGACGATGTCGGCGCCGGCCTCCACGAGGTCGCGTACGCCCTCCGCGGTGACGACGTTGCCCGCCGCGATCGGCACGGAGGGCTCCAGCGCGCGTACGGCCCGCAGCGCCGAGATCATCTTCTCCTGGTGGCCGTGCGCCGTGTCGACCACGAGCACGTCGACGCCCGCGTCGAGCAGTTCCTTGGACTTGGCGGCCACGTCGCCGTTCACCCCGACCGCCGCCGCGACGCGCAGGCGGCCGCGCGCGTCCACGGCGGGCTGGTAGAGGGTGGAGCGCAGGGCACCGGTGCGGGTGAGGATGCCGACCAGGCGGCCGTCCTCGTCCACCACGGGCGCCAGCCGGTGGCGGCCCTCGTGCAGCGCCTCGAACGCGGCCTGCGGATCGACGCCGCGCGGCAGCGTCTGCGGTGATTCGGTCATGACCTGGGAGAGCTGGGTGAACATGTCGACGCCGTGGCAGTCGGCCTCGGTCACCACGCCGACCGGGCGGTTGTCCCAGTCGACGACGATGACCGCGCCGTGCGCCCGCTTGGGCAGCAGGGTGAGCGCCTCGCCCACGGTGTCGTGGGGAGTGAGGGTGATGGCCGTGTCGTGGACGAGGTCACGGCTCTTCACCCATTCGATGACATCGGCCACCACGTCGATCGGGATGTCCTGGGGGATGACGGCGATGCCGCCGCGCCGGGCGATGGTCTCGGCCATGCGGCGGCCCGCGACGGCCGTCATGTTGGCGACGACGATGGGGATCGTGGTGCCGGTTCCGTCACCGGTGGACAGGTCCACGGCGAGGCGCGACCCGGCCGAGGAACGGGAGGGCACCATGAAGACATCGCTGTACGTGAGATCGTAGGGCGGCGTCACATCATTGAGGAATCGCACGTTTGTCCAGCCTACGTTGTGAGCGGGTCATATCCGGCATTCCCGGCCGACGCCGGAGCAGACCCGGACACGGGATACATTGACCTCGCCTGAAAGGAGAGCATGTGATCATCGTTGACCGTCCGGAGACGCTCGTCGTCGGCTATGCCGTACGGACGACCAACGCGGCGGAGGCGGACCAGGCCCGTGCCCAGCTGCCGGCCCTGTGGGCTCGCGCCGGAGCGCCCGGAGCCTTCGCGCACGTGCCCGGCCGGATCGACGAGAACCTGTACGCCGTGCTGACCGACTACGAGAGCGACCACAACGGCGCCTACACCCAGATCGTCGGCGTGGCCGTGCGTACGGCGGCGCGACTGCCAGAGGGCATGGTCGCCGTGCGGGTGCCGGGCGTGCCCGCGCTGCTGTTCGAGGCGCGGGGACCGATGCCGGGCGCGCTCGTCGAGGCCTGGCAGCAGGTGTGGAAGCACACCGAGTCGGGCGGCACCCCGGCCCGCGCCTTCACCACCGACCTGGAGATCCACCACCCCGGGGGCGTCGACCTCTTCGTGGCCACGCTGCCGTCGTTCGGGGAGCCCTCCGGGCCCCCGGCGCAGGTTCAGGCGACGCCGGCCTGATCGTCGTTCTGCCCGTCGTCCCGGTCGTCGTCCGGCGGCGGGTCGGGCAGCCGCCACCCGGCGACCAGCAACGGCAGCAGGAAGTGCGTCCACCACAGGGCGAAGACGCCGAGGAACACGGCCGCGGCGGGGATCTGGGACTTGTCTCCCTTGCTCCACGTCGCGACCACGACGAACGCCGCCAGGCCGGCCAGGATGAGTCGCATCACCCTGTTCGCGTACGTGTGCGCCCGGAGCCGCTCGGCGACCTGCCGCTCGTCGAGGTGGGTCTCCGGCAGCGAGGCGAGCCCGCGGGTGGCGCTGTTCAGCGCGGTCACGACCGGGACGTAGATCGCCAGCATGACCACCAGCAGCACGAGGTTCACCCGGACGGCGGTGTCGCTCGGGGCGATCGCCCACGACACCGCGGCGTCCGCCCACAGCAGCAGCACGCTGGCCGCGCCCGCCACGACGAGCAGGCGGCGCCGCCGCCGGGTGCGGTGCAGCGCCACGAGGCGGTCCTGCTCCATCGACCGGGCCACGTGGAGGTTCCAGCGTTCGCGCAGGTTCACGACGCGCTCCCCAGTTTGGGAAACGGCTTGAGGGAGAAGACGACCTCCACCGGCACCTCGAAGAACTCGGCGATCCGCAGGGCCAGGTGAAGGCTCGGGCTGTACTCGCCGCGCTCCAGGTAGCCCACCGTCTGGTAGTGCACCCCGAGCGCGGCGGCCAGATCCCGGCGCGAGACCCCGCGGTCGGCCCTCAGCACCGCGATGCGGTTGAACACCGGCTCCTCGGCCACGTCTCACCTCCGTCGGGCCCATGAGTCCGCTCATCTTCCGCGGACCCGGCGCAGCAGCCAGGGGGCTAGCACCATACCGCCGACCGCCCATGCTCCCAGAACGGCCGCCGCCCGGCCGAGCGGCCAGCTGTGCCCGAGCTCGGTCGCGAGGACGGAGTCGGGCAGGAACGCCGCGCGCAGCCCGAGGCCCTGCCAATAGAGGGGGAAGAACTGGGCGATGCCGCGCACCAGGCCGGGCAGCGCCTCCAGCGGGAACATCACCCCGGAGACGAGCATCAGGAGCATCGACGGCAGGGCGAGCATGGCCGCGGCCGCCTTCGGGCCGGACACCAGGCTGCCGATCATCGCGCCCAGCGGCACGACGGCCAGCGTGCCCAGCACCAGGACCCAGGCGAGCGTGAACCACCGCGCGGGCGTCGCCGGCGCGGTCACCCCGGCGAGCGGCACGGCCACCAGCAGGACGAGCGCGGCGTTCAGCGCGATCGTCAGCAGCGTCGAGACGGCCCGCCCGGTCAGGTAGACGCGGATGCCCCGGGGCAGCGTGCGGGCTCGCATGAGCGTGCCCTCCTCGCGGTCCGCGGCGATCAGCATCGGCAGCCCCATCAGCCCGGTCGAGAAGACCGCGAACGCCAGGAAGCCCGGCGTCATGAACGCCGCCATGGACACGGGTGCGCCGGGCACGTTGTCGTCCCCGATGAACAGGACGAGCACCACGTAGGTGCCGACGGTCCCGACGAGGGCGTTCAGCAGCTCCTTGCGGTCGCTCCAGAGGTTGAGCTGCTCGGTCCAGCCCCGCCGCAGCCCCAGCGTCGTCGCGTTCATCGCGTCCCTCCCACGGTCGCCGTCTCGCGCGTCTCGTCGATGAGATCCAGGTAGCTCTCCTCCAGGGTCGGCCGCCTGATCTCCAGCCCGGGGACCGGGCCGCCGTACCGCCGGTGCAGGTCCCACGCCACGCCGGACGGGTCGGCGGTCTCCAGCTCGCCGTCCTCCCAGCGCACCAGCGACGGCGCCTGCACGGCACGGGCCAGCTCGGCCGGACTGCCGCAGGTGACCACCCGCCCGGCCACGAGTACGGCGATCCGCCCGGACAGCCGCTCGGCCTCGGCCAGGTCGTGCGTGGTGAGCAGGACGGTCAGCCCCTCGTCGCCGGCCAGCCGCTCGATCAGCAGGTGGAACTCCCGCCGGGCCTCGGGGTCGAACCCGGTCGTGGGCTCGTCGAGGAACAGCACGTCGGGACGGCCGACGATGCCGAGCGCGACGTCCAGGCGGCGGCGCTGGCCCCCGGACAACACCCCGACCCGGTTTCGCGCCGCCTCGGTCAGGCCGAGCGTGGCGAGCAGCTCGTCCACGTCGCGCGGCTTCTCGTAGTGCGCCGCGACGTGCGCGAGCAGGTCGCGCGCCCGCCAGCGGGGATGGTCGCGCCACGACTGCATCACCACACCGAGCCGCGCCCGCCAGGCGTCCCCGGCCCGAGCCGGGTTCTCGCCGAGCACCTCGACCTCGCCCGACCAGCCCGTACGGAACCCTTCCAGGATCTCGACCAGGGTGGTCTTGCCGGCGCCGTTGGGCCCCAGCAGCGTGAACACCTCGCCCCTGCGCAGGTCGAGGTCGACGCCCTTGAGCACCTGGATGGGCCCGTACGCCATGCGGAGTCCGCGTACGCGGATGACGACGTCGTGCATGCGCCCTCCAATGCAGTAATCGTGCTCTCGAATGTAGTAGGTGTACTACATTCGATTCAAGACCTGCTTCATTGGAGGGCGGTCAGCGTGATCGGCTCAGGGCGTCCAGAGGGGCTCGGGGATCTCGAAGCCCACCGGCTCACCCCACTGGTTGCGGTAGGCGACCTCGTGGGCGGGGCGGCGCGGGGCCACGTCCCAGCGGCCGGTCGGGTAGCCGAAGGTGACCATGCACGCCACCTGCCAGCCCTTGTCCTCGGGCACGCCGAGGATCCGCATCGTCTCCGCGCCGTGGAACAGCCCCAGCACGGACGTCAGCGCGCTGCCCACGCCGAAGGCGCGGGCGGCCAGCTGGGCGCTCCACACGGAGGGGTAGATGGAGCCGCCGCTCGGGTCGTTGCGGGTGAAGGCGAACATCAGCAGGGGATAGGACTCGAAGTGGTCGGCCAGGTGCTGCGCCGACCGCAGCACGTTGAGCGTGCGGGTGTCGCCGGTCGCCTCGGCCCGTTCGCGCATCGGCTTGTAGTGCCCCTCGAACAGCCTGCCGAGCGCGTCCCGGTACAGCGGCCCCAGCTGGGACTTCACCCCGGGATCGTCAACGAGCAGGAACCGCCAGCCCTGGGTGTTGCCGGCGCTGGGGGCGCGGACGGCCGCGTCCAGGATGCGTTCCTGGACCTCCATCGGGATCGGGTCGGGCTTGACCCGCCGCATGGCGCGGGTCGTGTAGAGGGCCTCGAAAAGGTCCATGTGCGGGAGAACTCCTCGATCGTCGCGGGGGAAATAGGAGCCGGGGTCAGGGCGGCACGGCCAGACCGGCACGGTTGGGGAGACGGTCAGGCCGGCCAGGTCAGGGCGGCACGGTCAGGCCAGCACGCCGGCGGCGCGCAGGGCCTTCGCCTCGTCGCCGGGCAGGCCCCAGCCGCTCAGGTCGTGCAGCCGGGTGGCCGGGGCCAGGTCGCCGCGCGGCACGCCCACCAGCCGGGGCGCGGGCGCGGCCTGCGGCAGCCCGCCGACCTCCACGAACGTGCCGCGCGCCTGGTTGTGCGGATGCCGGACGGCCTCGCGCGGGTCGAGCACGGGGGACACGCAGGCGTCGGATCCCTCGAAGACCGCCTCCCACTCGGCGCGGGTGCGCGACCGGAACGCCTCGGTCAGCCGCTCCCTGATGGCCGGCCAGTTCGCCCGGTCGTCGCGGTCGGGCATGTCGTCGATGCCCATCCGGGCGAGCATCTCCGCCCAGAACTGCGGCTCGAGCGCGCCCACGGCGAGATGGCCGCCGTCGGCCGTCTCGTACGTGTCGTACATGGGGGCGCCGGTGTCGAGGAGGTTGGTGCCGCGCGGGCCCCAGTGGCCCGAGTGCACCCCGCCGTAGAACATCGAGAACAGCAGCGCGGCGCCGTCCACCATCGCGGCGTCCACCACCCGGCCGCGCCCGGTGCGCTCGCGTTCCAGCAGGGCCAGCAGCACGCCGTACGCCAGCATGAGCCCACCGCCGGCGAAGTCGCCGAGGATGTTGATCGGCGGGGTGGGCTTGCCGCCCTCGCGGCCCAGCATCGACAGCACTCCGGCGATGGCGATGTAGTCGATGTCGTGCCCGGCCGTGGAGGCGAGCGGGCCGTCCTGTCCCCAGCCGGTCATGCGGCCGTAGACCAGCCGTTCGTTGACCGCGTGGAGGTCGGCGGGCCCGATGCCGAGCCGTTCCGCGACCCCGGGCCGGAAGACCTCGATCACCACGTCGGCCCGCTCGGCGAGCCGCTTGAAGGCGGCGACCCCCTCCGGGGACTTGAGGTCCAGGCCGATCGTGCGCTTGCCGCGGTCCATCACGTCGTGGCGCGGGGCGTCGCTCACGGCCTTCACTCGGTCGATCCGCAGCACCTCGGCGCCGTGGTCGGCGAGCATCATCCCGGCGAACGGCCCGGGCGCGAGACCGGCCAGTTCCAGCACCCGGATCCCCGCCAGGGGTCCCCGCGACTCTTCCATCCGCGCCCTCCTCGCAGCGGCATCAGTTCACGGGACAAGTAGAACATGTTTCTGTAGGCGTGCGAGACTGCGCCCGTGACGTGGAATGTTCTCGCTCTGCCGCCGCTTCCGGAGACCGCGGTGCGCGGCCTGCTCGCCGACCTCGACGGCCGCGTCGAGGTGCGTGTCCCCGCCCGCCACGACCGCGCGGCGCTGCTGGACGCGCTGCCCGAGGCCGAGATCGTCGTGGGCGACTGGAGCGGGGCCCTGGCCCTCGACGCCGAGGCCGTACGGCTGGCGCCGCGCCTGGCGTTCGTGCAGCAGCCGTCGGTCGGCGTGGACGGGCACGACCTGGAGGCGCTGGCCCGCGCCGGGGTGCCCCTCGCCAACACCGCGGGAGTGAACGCCGCCGCGGTGGCCGAGTGGTGCCTGGCCGCCGCGCTGGCGCTGCTGCGCCACCTCGCGGACGGCGACAGGGACATGCGGGCGGGGGAGTGGCCGCAGTTCGCCTACCAGCGCCGCGAGCTCGCCGGATGCCGGGTGGGAGTGATCGGCTTCGGGCCGATCGGCGCGGCCTGCGCCCGCCTGTTCGGCGCGCTCGGCTGCCGGGTCTCCTACTGGTCGCGCACGCCCAAGCCCGAGTCGTACGGCGCGGCCTACCTGGACCTCGACGCGCTGGTGGCGGGTAGCGACGTGCTCGTCCTGGCCGTGCCGCTCGCGCGGGAGACCCGCGGGCTGATCGACGCCGCCGGGATCGCCCGCATGCCGAAGGGGTCGGTGCTGGTCAACGCGGCGCGGGGCGGGGTGGTCGACCAGGCGGCGCTGCTGGCCGCGCTGGAGTCCGGTCACCTCGCCGGCGCGGCGCTGGACGTGTACGACAGCGAGCCCCCGCCGCCGGACGACCCGCTGCGCTCCTGCCCGGGGGTCCTGCTGTCGCCGCACGCGGCCGGAGTCACGCCCGAGGCGACGACCCGGCTGATCCGGTGCGTGCTGGACAACCTCACCGCGGCGGTGGAGGGCCGTCCCGTCGTCAACGTGGTCAACGGCGCCGACCCGCTCGTCCGCCGGCGTCAACCCAGGTCATGACGGTTTCCACAGTTACGGCAGGGGCGGCGGAGGCGATGAGAAAGGGCAGGATACGATCTACGCCGACGGGGCGCCGCGGGAATCCCAGATAGTTTTCGCGGGCGTAACGTGTCTACTCTGGTCTGCGTTCCCCTCCGGGGATAGCGTGCCAAGAGGCGATCTCTACGATCCATGGGGGTGGTGTCATGCCAGAGCGCACGGCCAGTATGACCGCCCATCAGCAGGCCGTCGAGCAGATCAGGAACTCCTACGCGGCCATTCCGGCGGACGCGGCTCCCCGGCTGGCCAAGGCGACGACGAACCTGTTCCGCTTCCGCACGCCGGCCAAGACGGCCACGCTGTCCGCCCGCGATCTGGACCAGGTCATCCACGTGGACCCGGTGACCATGACGGCCGAGGTCCAGGGCATGACGACGTACGAGAACCTGGTGGACGCCACGTTGCCGTACGGGCTCATGCCGTACGTCGTGCCACAGCTCAAGACGATCACGCTGGGCGGCGCGGTCACCGGTCTCGGCATCGAGTCGACGAGCTTCAAGGACGGCCTGCCGCACGAGTCGGTCGAGGAACTGGAGATCCTCACCGGCGACGGGCGGATCGTGGTGGCCCGGCCCGACAACGAGCACGCGGACCTGTTCCACGCGTTCCCCAACTCCTACGGCACGCTCGGCTACGCCCTGCGCATCCGGATCAAGCTGGCCCGGGTGAAGCCGTACGTCAAGCTGACGCACATCCGCTTCAGCGACGCCGACAAGTGCATGCTCGCCATGCAGGAGATCTGCGAGAGCCGCGAGCACGACGGCGAGCAGGTGGACTTCGTCGACGGCACGTTCTTCGGCCCCGACGAGCTGTACATCACGATCGGCTCGTTCTCCGACCGGGCGCCCTACACGTCCGACTACACCGGCATGCGGATCTACTACCAGTCGATCCGCAGCCGCGTCCGCGACTGGCTGACCGTGCGCGACTACCTGTGGCGCTGGGACACCGACTGGTTCTGGTGCTCGCGCGCCTTCGGCGTGCAGCAGCCGCTGGTCCGCTCGCTCCTCCCGCGCCGCTACCTGCGGTCGGACGTCTATCGCAAGCTCGTCGGCCTCGACCAGAGGTACGGCGTGACCGCCCGGATCGACCGCTGGCGGAACAACCCGGTGCACGAGTCGGTCATCCAGGACGTCGAGGTGCCGATCGAGCGCGCCGCCGAGTTCCTGGAGGTCTTCCACGACAAGGTCGGCATGACCCCGGTGTGGATGTGCCCGCTCAAGGCGACCGACCGGTGGGCGCTCTACCCCCTGGAGCCCGGCCGCCTGTACGTGAACTTCGGCTTCTGGGGCATGGTTCCGCTGCCGCGCGGACAGTACGACGGTTACTACAACCGGCTGATCGAGCGGGCAGTTCACTCGCTCGACGGCCACAAGTCGCTGTACTCCACCTCTTTCTACGAGCGTGAGGAGTTCTGGCGGCTTTACAACGGAGACGCCTACTGGCCGGTCAAACGCGCTTACGACCCGGGCGGCCGGTTGCTGGACCTCTATGACAAGTGCGTCAGGGGCCGGTAGGCGTCGATACGTCGGGAGAGGTGCAATGACTCTTGCGAAGATCTTCGAGAAGATCGTCGGTCCTGACGCGGGCGTCGAGTTCGTCGCCTACGACGGCAGCAAGGCCGGATCCTCGGGGGCGGACCTCCGCATCGAGGTGAAGTCGCCGGTGGCGGTGGCCTACCTCGCGCAGGCGCCGGGAGAGCTCGGCCTCGCCCGCGCGTACATCTCCGGCCACATCGACGTGCACGGGGACATGTACACCCTGCTCGACCGGATGTGGTCGCTGACCCTGAACGACCTGCCGCTCAGCGAGAAGGTCGCCGCGATCCGCTCGCTCGGGATCAAGCCGCTGCTGATGCGCGTCCAGCCGCCGCCGCAGGAGGCACGGCAGAGCACGCTGGCGAAGCTGGGCAGCCGGCACGCCAAGCAGCGGGACGCCGAGGTGATCCACCATCACTACGACGTCTCCAACCGCTTCTACGAGTGGGTGCTGGGCCCCTCCATGGCGTACACCTGCGCGGTCTTCCCGCGGCAGGACGCGACGCTGGAGGAGGCGCAGTACACGAAGTTCGACCTGGTGGCCAAGAAGCTCGACCTCAAGCCCGGCATGCGGCTGCTCGACGTCGGCTGCGGCTGGGGCGGCATGGTCATGCACGCGGCCAAGGAGTACGGCGTGAAGGGCCTCGGCGTCACGCTGTCGCGCCAGCAGGCCGAGTGGGCGCAGAAGGCCATCGCGGAGGCCGGGCTGTCGGAGCTCGCCGAGGTCCGCTACATGGACTACCGCGACGTCGCGGAAACCGGTTTCGACCGGGTCAGCTCGATCGGTCTCACCGAGCACATCGGCAAGGACAACCTGCCGTCGTACTTCTCCTTCCTGTACGGCAAGCTCAAGCCGGGCGGGCGCCTGCTCAACCACTGCATCACGCGCCCGACCAGCACCGAGAAGACCATGAACAAGGGCGGCTTCATCAACCGCTACGTCTTCCCCGACGGCGAGCTGGAGTCGGTGGGCTACCTGATCCGCCAGATGGAGGACACCGGTTTCGAGGTCCGCCACGAGGAGAACCTGCGTGAGCACTACGCGCTGACGCTGCGCGAGTGGTGCAAGAACCTCGACGCCCACTGGGACGAGGCGGTCGAGGAGGTCGGCCAGGGCACCGCCCGGGTCTGGCGGCTCTACATGGCCGGCTGCGTCGTCGGGTTCGAGCGCAACAAGGTGCAGCTCCACCAGGTGCTCGGCGTCCGGCTCGACGAGGGACGGTCGCACGTTCCGCTGCGCCCGTCCCTCGACTGGCCGTAAAGGTCTCTACCGCAGCTCGCGCTTGAGGATCTTGCCGGTGGCGGTCATCGGCAGGGACTCGCGGAACTCCACGATTCGCGGGTACTTGTAGGCCGCCATCGTCTCCCGGCACCACGCCACCAGTTCCTCCTCGGTGGTGGTGGCGCCGGGCTTGCGGATGACGTACGCCTTGACCTCCTCGCCGTGGGAGTCGTGGGGCACCCCGACGACCGCGGCGAGCGAGACCGCCGGGTGGGTCATGAGGACCTCCTCGATCTCCCGGGGATACACGTTGAAGCCGCCCCGGATGATCATGTCCTTGGCCCGGTCGACGATGAAGTAGTAGCCGTCCTCGTCGCGCCGGGCCACGTCGCCCGTGCGGAACCAGCCGTCCTTCATCACCTCCGCGGTGGCCTCCGGCCGGTTGTAGTAGCCCTTCATGATGTTGTGGCCGCGGACGGCGATCTCGCCGATGTCGTCGACCGTGTTCCACTCGGCGTCGACCAGCTTCATCTCCACGCCCCAGATCGGCGTGCCGATCGACCCGGGCTTGTTGGGCTTCCCGGGCTGGTTGAACGAGGCCACCGGCGAGGTCTCCGACAGGCCGTAGCCCTCCAGGACGTCCACCCCGAACGTCGCGCTGAAGTCCTTGAGGACCTCCACCGGCAGCGCTGATCCGCCGGAGACCGCGCTCACCAGCGACGTCGGCACCTGCGCCGCCCCGGTGTGCACCGCGGTGAGCATCGCCCAGTACATGGTCGGCACGCCGGCGAACAACGTGACGTTCTCCCGCCGCATCAGCGTGAGGGCCTCGGCCGGCTCGAAGCGCGGCATCAGCACGAGCGCGGCGCGGCGCCGGAACCCGGTGTTCATCAGCACGGTCTGGCCGAAGGAGTGGAACAGCGGCAGCGTGACGAGGTAGACGTTCTCCGGCTGCCGCGGCGACAGCTCGTCGTTGACCATCGCGTTCATCAGCATGTTCTGATGCGTGAGCTCGGCGCCCTTCGGCTGCCCGGTGGTGCCGCTGGTGTAGAGGATCACCGCCGTGTCCTCGGGGGAGGTCTGCACGGTCTCGAACTCGCCGGACACCCCGTCGAGGGCCGCCCACAGCGTCTCGCCGAGCTCGGACTCGGTGGCGAGCGGCGTGGCCGGCAGCACGAAGAAGTGCTCGGCGCGTTCGGCGTCGGCGAAGCCGGCCCGGCCCCGTTCGCCCAGCGGCAGCTCGGGGGAGCCCTCGAAGCAGAAGAAGGCCTTGGCGTCGGAGTCGTCCAGGTGATAGGCGATCTCCCTGGCCTGCAGCAGCACGTTCAGCGGGACGACGGTCGCGCCCGCCTTGAGGATCCCGTAGTAGACGAACGGGAAGTACGGCAGGTTGGGGCAGGCCAGCGCCACCTTGTCGCCCTTGCCGATGCCGCGCGAGACCAGCAGGTTGGCGACCTGGTTGGCGACGGTGTTCACGAGCGAGTACGGCAGGCGCATGTCGCCGAGGACGACCGCGGTGGCGCCGGGCTTCTCCCGTGCGCTGTCTTCCAGCACGACGGCCAGGTTGAGCATCTGCCGCTCCCTCTTCTATCGGACCCTTCGGTCCATACCAACCGGTAGGTACCTCAGCGTAACTGCTCGGAGAGTGGATTTTGAGGGTCCGGTTACAAGGGCGTTCTCGACCCTTGACGATGCTGTGTCCCCGCACAAGAGTGGGCGGCATGGACACGGCTGTCGACCTGTCCCACATCCCGTTCTGGGGGCTGCCCCAGGCCGAGCGGCACGAGGCGTTCCGCCGCCTGCGCGCGCTCGACCGGCCCGTCTTCTTCCGGGAGAACAAGATCCCCTTCATCGGTCACGGACCGGGCTACTACGCGCTCGTACGGCACGCCGACGTGACCGAGGCGAGCCGCGACCCCGCCGTCTTCAGCAGCGAGCCGACGGCCAACAGCATCCCGGACATGCCCCGCTGGCTGGCCGTCTACTTCGGATCGATGATCAACATGGATGATCCCCGGCACGCCCGGCTGCGGCGGATCGTCTCGCGGGCGTTCACCCCGCGCATCCTGGCCAAGATGGAGGAGGACCTCGGCCGGGCCGCCCGGGAGATCGTCGACGGGGCCGTGCGGGAGGGGCCCGGCGACTTCGTCACCCAGATCGCCGCCCGATTACCCGTACGGGTGATCTGCGACATGATGGGCATCCCGCCCGAGCACCACGACCGGGTGCTGCGCCGTACGAACACGATCCTGGCCAACGCCGACTCAGAGTATTCGGGCGTCGCCGTCGACCCGTCCCAGCCGGACGGCTCCTTCGGCCGCTGGACCACGGCCCGCGGCCTGGCCGCGCTGCTGCGGGCCGGGCACGACCTCAACGCGCTGGCGCGGCGCCTCGCCGGGGAGCGCCTCCGCAGGCCCACCGACGACCTGACCAGCAAGCTCGTGAACGGAGAGGAACGCCTGACCGCTCAGGAACTCGGCTCGTTCTTCATCCTGCTGGTCGTCGCGGGCAGCGAGACGACCCGCAACGCCATCGCCCACGGGCTCAAACTGCTCACCGACCACCCCGAGCAGCGCGCGCTGCTGCTCGCGGACTTCGACGGGCGCATCGCGGGCGCCGTCGAGGAGATCGTCCGCTACTCCAGCCCCGTCATCCAGTTCCGCCGCACCGTGACACGCGACCACACGATGAACGGCCACGACTACCGCGCGGGCGACAAGGTCCTGCTGTTCTACAACTCGGCGAACCGGGACGAGGCGGTCTTCCGCGATCCCGACGTCTTCGACATCACCCGCAGCCCCAACCCCCACGTCGGCTTCGGCGGCCACGGCCCCCACTACTGCCTGGGCGCCCACCTCGCCCGCCGGGAGATCACCGTGATGTTCCGGGAACTGTTCGACCGCATGCCCGCCATCCGCTCGGTGGGCGAGCCGTCGTACCTGCTGTCCAACTTCATCAACGGCGTCAAGCACATGAGCTACCGCTTCTAGCTCCGGCTTCAGCGCTATCTAGCGAGTTCGCCGGTGAACACACCCCGCCGGCATTTGGGTGTGAAGACCACATACGCATGCAGTGTGCAGACGATGCTGCGTCCTGGCCGGATACCGAGTTGGGTTTCCCATCACAGCGATACCGGCCGAACGATAATGTGTTCGAGGTGAGGTTGGTGGTGCAGGTGAGGCTGATGCCGACGCCTCAGCAGGCGGCGGCGTTGGAGGCCACCTTGCGCGCGGTCAATGAGGCCGCCAACCACGTCTCACGGGTGGCCTTCACCACGGGGACGCGGCGCGAGTACACGCTGCGCAGGCACACCTACCGCGAGCTGAAGGCACGCGGGCTGGGGGCGCAGGCCGCCCAGCATGTGATCAAGAAGGTCGCCGACGCCTACACCACGCTGCACGCCAACATCCGCAACGGAAACCTGGGCCCCCAAGGATCGGCACGCCGTGCCCGCCACCTCCAAACCGATCACCTTCCGCGCCGATGCCGCCCAGCCGTTCGACGACCGGTGCCTGTCGTGGCGGATCGACGCGCGTACGGTGTCGATCTGGACGACGGAGGGCAGGGTGCGCGATGTGGCCTTCACCGCGTCGGCCGAGCAGCTCACGATGCTGGCCGCCTATCGCAAAGGCGAATCGGACCTGGTGTGCCGGGACGGCATGTGGTTTCTGATCGCCACCTGCGATCTCCCCGACCGGCCCATCG